>CAZMAZ010000005.1:0-30222 GCA_964564255.1 uncultured Clostridium sp.
GCACTTGTTGCAGACACCGATCGAGAAATGTATGCCGGATGGACTTGGAATAAAGAGAACACCGATCACTATGAATATACTTGGTGGTATTCATGGGGTGTCGGCCAAGCTCCTGAAGTAAAGGGCACAACTGAGTATAAGTATCATACTCGAAGCTTTCCCGATTATGCGACGCATGTGTCGTTTATAGTCAAGCCCGTTTCGAAGACATACAAAGACTCAAACGGTAATGAAGTCTCATATTGGACGGCCGACTGGTCTACCAAAAAGACTTACTACTTTAGTGAGAATCCTCCTAAAACGCCGAATGCTCCGTCTGTTGAGATCAAGGACTACACACTTACTGCAACTCTGACAGATCTTGAAGAGCTTAACGCAGAAACTATTGAGTTTCATGTCTACCAGGATAATGGACATCTGTTTGCTTCCGAAACTGTTAAGATAGTAACCTATCAGGCTTCGTGCTCGTTTACCATTGAACCGGGTCATGAATATAAAGTTCAGGCTCGGTCTTGGCGTGGAGAGCAGCACAGTGATTGGTCTACTTATTCTGGCAATCAAAACACAAAACCCTCAGCTCCGAGCGGCATCACAACTTGCAGAGCTACCACCTCCACTTCGGTTTATCTGGAGTGGGGGTCGGTTAGCAATGCCGATAGTTATGACATCGAGTATGCTACGAAGCGTGAATACTTAGAGGGTTCAAACCAAACGTCGACCGCATCTAACATCAAAACTACCAATTATACTTTGGCTGGTCTTGAAAGCGGTCAACAATATTTCTTCAGGGTACGGGCGGTAAACAACCAAGGCGAGTCGGCATGGTCTGATATCGTGTCTCTCGTCATTGGTAAACCGCCGTCTGCACCTACTACCTGGTCTTCTACTACGACTGTCATCTCTGGCGAACCTTTATATTTGTATTGGGTTCATAATTCGGAAGACGGCTCCAAGCAAGTCAAAGCCGAACTCGAGCTTGATATTAACGGTTCTGTCACCACTAAGACTATCGATAATCCGGATGCTGATGACGAAGAAGCCGAAGAGAAGACGAGTTCTTATACTTTCGATACATCTGGTTATGCAGAAGGGGTTACGTTGAAATGGCGTGTACGAACTTGCGGTATCACCGGTGAATATAGTGAATGGTCTGTTAGACGTACCATTGATATTTATGGGCCGCCTACGCTGTCTATTAACGTTCTCGACTTGAACGGTGGCCTTCTTGACACACTGTCGAGTTTCCCCTTCCGCATCACTGGTATCGCTGGCCCTAATACTCAGAAACCGATTGGGTATCATATTTCCATCGTAGCTAATCAATCGTATGAGACGGTGGATCAAATCGGTAACTATAGATACGTCAAGCAAGGAACTGAAGTATATTCGAAGTATCTTGATATTTCTGAAAACCTCGACGTTACTCTTTCCGCAAACGATATCGATCTGGCAAACAACATCGATTACACGATCACATGCGCGGTGACGATGGATTCGGGTTTGTCTGCTGAAGCTACCTGGCAGTTTACCGTTGCTTGGAGTGAATTGCTGTACGAACCGAACGCTGAGATCGGTATTGACAAAGACACATATTCTGCCGTTGTAAGACCTTATTGTGAGGATGAAAACGGCGAGTTGATTCAAGATGTTACCCTGGCTGTATACAGGCGCACTTACAAAGGTTCGTTTGTAAAGATTGCTGACAATCTAACGAATAGCAGAATCACCTTCGTAGTTGATCCCCACCCTGAATTGGATTTCGCTCGTTATCGTATTGTAGCTATGACTGGATCTACCGGCTCGATTTGCTTCAGCGATTTGGGCGCATATTCTGTCGGTGGCACTTCAATAATCATTCAGTGGGATGAGCAATGGAGTAACTATGATGTTACTGGCGAAGGAACTGTAAGCAACGATCGTATCTGGTCTGGATCAATGCTGAAGCTTCCGTACAATATCGATGTTACTGAAAACCATAATTTCGATGTAGCTCATGTCGAATACATTGGTCGAGAGCATCCTGTGAGTTACTATGGAACTCAGCTTGGTGAAACCTATACCTGGAATACTGACATTCCCAAATCTGATAAAGAGACTCTCTATGCGTTGCGTCGTCTTGCTAACTGGACAGGCGATTGCTATGTACGCGAGCCTTCTGGAACCGGTTATTGGGCTACCGTTTCAGTATCCATGAACATCAAACATCTTGAAGTAGTCATTCCCGTAACTCTTACTATTACTCGAGTCGAAGGAGGTGTTTAACCATGCCCAATTGGACGTCAACAATGCAGCAGACGTTCGAATATTACGTTGTAGATCCTGCTACATGGAAGAATGTTAGACAGCTTACCAATGTTAGGTCCTGTACGATTTCTCGTGATCTGGAGGCGGATTCTCTCGGTTCTGTCACTATCGATATGGATGATTCTGTTGGCGAATGCTATGTCCGAGCATATCTTGTGACGATTCAAAATGGAGTTAAGGAAAAACACCCACTCGGCACATTTCTTATTCAAACACCTGCAACTAGCCATGATGGTAGGCGGAGGGGGTTCTCGATGGATGCGTATACGCCTTTAATAGAGCTCAAGGAGACGCCCCCTCCCCTAGGGTACGCGATATTCAAAAATGAAAACATCATGGATTTTGCATATAGGCTCGTTCGAGAGAATGCCAGAGCTCCTGTTGTGCAGGCTAAATGCGACACTCTTCTCCAAACAGATTTCGTATCGAATAGCGACGATACCTGGCTGACATTCATTAACGACTTAGTGGCCATGGCGAAATATCGTCTCGACCTCGATGAATTGGGGAGAATCTTATTTGCTGTAGAACAGGAGACTGCGGCTCTCCAACCGGTATGGACATTCAACGATAACAATAGTTCAATCTTGTATCCTGAAATAACGATGGATCATGATTTGTATGGAATCCCCAACGTCGTTGAAGTCCTTTATGCAAATGGGGCGGGTCATCACTACGCTCGAGTTGTAAATGACGATCCGAATAGCCCGACTTCTACCGTTAGTCGTGGACGCGAGATCGTAACGAGAGAAATGGATCCGAATATTGGAGGCAATCCTACTCTGGGTCATGTCCAAGAATATGCCGAGCGTAGACTCAAAGCACTGTCTTCGATCGAGTATAAAGTGTCATTCACACATGGTTATTGTCCAGTTCGGCTTGGTGATTGTATTCGTTTGAATTATTCTCGGGCCGGCTTTAACGATATAAAAGCTAAAATAATCAGTCAGTCTATCAAATGCGAGCCAGGATGTCCGGTAACGACTAAGGCTATTTATACTAAAAAGTTGTGGGGGTGATACCAATGGCATTGTCTTCTGAATTAATAACGCAGCTAGTCAAAGTGACTAACGACCGCGGGCGTGACAACAAGGACTATACCGTGTATGGAACTGTCACGACAGACGGAGACAGAAACTACGTCAAAATGGATGGATCAGATCTATCTACTCCGATTGAAACCACTGTCGAAATCAATGAGGGCGATCGAGTAATCGTCGAGGTTAAGAATCACACAGCAACTGTCACTGGCAACACTACCAATCCTTCTATCGGAACAGTTACCGCGGATAATCTGAGATCGAGTATCACTCAAACTGCCAGCGAGATTCGATCCGAAGTTGCTGACGATGTGAATCAACTCAATTCGACTATTACTCAGACGGCTACTGATATTCGATCTGAGGTCAACGATCAGGTTAATGGGCTGAATTCTAAGATCACTCAGAACGCTAGTAGTATTACGTCCGTTGTGAGTAAGCAGGATGAGTTCTCTAAGTTCCAGCAAACCGTTGAAGGTTTCTCTTTCATGGGCAAAGGCGGTACCGTGAAGATCAGCGGTGGAGACATCACCTTAACTGGTGCTATCAAGTTCTCGGATTTGAGTGATAGCAGCACAGTTCAAAGTCAAATCAACACTGCAAACAGTAATGCTAGTAGCGCTTTGTCTAAGGCTGAAGATGCCGAATCCACAGCGGATGATGTCCTGACGACTGTGAATGGCATCACTATCACAGAAGGATCTAAAACCTATATCGATGGCGATATGATCTACTCGAACTCTGTCTATGCTGACGCTATGCACTTGGGTGGAGCTTTAACTGTTTATAAGACCCTTTATGGCAATACCGTTGGTGGATATTTGGGTTATGATAGTGGCTTTAATTCAACATCGGGTATCGGCGTAAGAGATTTTACTGAGTCGAGTCAGATGGTTTGTACAAACGAGGCTGCACGTTTATCGCATGGTGATCCGACATCAGATTCAAAATGGGCGCAGGTCGTAACAACCAGCGGCAGTACGTTTGTTGAGGGCTCAGCGAGTGTGGTTTTCGGGATAGATAACTCTGAATTTATTATCATTGACGACCACACCAATTATGGATGTATCAGCCCTTCTTCTGCCGCACCGTATGTGATGCATTTGGGACGCGCCGCTTCCAGATGGGGTGGTGTTTATGCGGAAAATGGTGAAATACAGACTTCTGATCGCAACTTGAAAAACTCAATTGAGGATCTTCCGGACAAGTATCTGGCGTTGTTTGATAGTCTTCGTCCAAGACGTTTCAAGATGAATAGCGGGTCCTCTGGTCGCTACCATATTGGCTATGTTGCTCAGGAAGTTGAAGAGGCCATGTCTGCTGCCGGAATCGATAGTCTGGAATTTGCTGGCTTTATAAAGGATAAGGACAACGACGGTAATGATATTTACATGCTGCGTTACGGTGAGTTCGATGCTATATACTCCGCAAAAATTAAGCAGCTCGAAAGTCGAAACGCCGAGCTCGAGGCTCGTATTGAGAAACTCGAAAAGCTGTTAACTGAAAATACTTAAGGTAAGGAGCGAGGGATATGGATCAACAGGTTACTATAGAGCACCGCTTGACGGAAGTTGAGTCGCGCAGTAAGTCAAATACAAAACGTCTCGATGAATTCGAAAAAAGACATACAGAACGTCTCGATGAAGTCGAAAAAAGACATACAAAACGTCTCGATGAAGTCGAAAAAAGACAAGACAATCTCGACGACCTTGTGAGTACCGTTAAAGTTCTTGCGGTTCGTGAAGAGAATGTCGAGTCTGATGTCAAAGAAATTAAATCTGATGTCAAGACTTTAACCGGAGTTCCGGCAAAGAGATGGAATGCTCTGGTTGAAAAAGTAATTCTTGTACTGGTCGGTGCAGTTATCTCATACTTGTTAACTAACGCCGGTTTGTAAAACAAAGAGGGGCGGCCGCAATGGCTTCCCCTCCTTTTATTTTGTTTTGGTATCATTTATATCCCTATGAATGGGGTTCTAAATGACCCCTAAGTTAGTCGCACTTGAGTTTAATGCGTATTTTATAAGGCGGAATATGATACTGTAGCCCCTTCTCTAAATCTGTGCTGTAGTCCACAGCGTTATCTTTTGTTATTCTCACGATGGATTCTCGTTCATATTCGATCCTGTCGACGATCAATCTGAGATATTGATTCTTCACTTTAGCATTCAGATTCGGATCTTGTAATGCATTCAAAGCATCTGTTGTCTTGATTAACTCGTCCCGATAATCGATATGCTTTGGCACCGAGTCTTTGGCTTTTTCTAACGCTTTATTTACTTCTTCTTTTTCTTTTAGCACTTTCGCATTTAACTTGGCGAAAATGTGCTGAGGTAGACGTTTGTTTACATCTGGATCGTATTGTGCTTCCCATTGCTCTATCTCTTTTCTCTCGAGATCTTTGAGCTGCTTCATGAGTCGCTCGACCAAATCCTTATGCAACTTGGACGAATTGTCTTGCTCATTCTCAATGCGTACCTCGAAATCATCGATGCAGTCTTTTAAAGTTTTGCAGACATAGTCGAGCACCTCATCATACTTAACTGATCCTGTCTTACAATGAACCTGGTTGTTGCATACGAGTTTAGGAGATGCATATTCGATACCATTCTTCGTAAACGTATTATAACCAATTTTAGACCCGCATTTCTTACAAAACATCATTCCACTAAACGGATTCTTTAAGGTAAGATCCTGTCTAGTTCTATGACGGCGTCCTTTTATTTCTTTCGCCTTATCGAATAGTTCTTCTGAGATGATGCCATCGTGCTTCCCTTCGAACACGAGATATTCATCGACTTTCGCCTTAGGACGAAGTTTCTTGATCTCTTGATCTTCAATAATCTTGATTGTCTTTCTCCAGTTCCATCGTACACATCCAATATAGTGGTGATTTTCAAGAATGGTGAAGATCGTAGCTGCTTTCCATGTTTTACACCCAGTCTTCGTTTTAACTCCTAGGTCTTCAAGCCTTCTGCAGATCGCAGTAACTCCTATATCCTCATTACAATACCAATCGAAGATCATACGCACTACATCGGCTTGGTCTTTACGCTCTTCTAGCGTATGGTATGATGTTTTGTTTTCGATCTTCTCAACTCGATTGAAACCATATGGAGCTACTGAACCGATATAATTACCTGATTTAACGCTTGCTAGTCTCCCGCGTGCTTGTATCTTCTTGAAATATTCGAGATACTCATTACCTCTTTTAAGCTCACGTTCAAACGCGTCTCTATCGTACTCATCACGTAAATCATATACTTTCATAGGCGTGATTACAAATGTGTTCGTATATCGAAGTAAACGTATAAGTTTACCTGCGTCCTCGAGATCACCACGGCTGAGACGTTGAACATCTACTACAGCTATAGCTTTGACTGCAGGGTTCTCGATGTCTTTAAGCAATCTTGATATTTCCGGTCTATCCTTAAGCGATTCTCCGCTCCCGACCTCCATGTATTTATTCTCTTCCGGTATTGGACCACCTAGATATTTA
The DNA here is from genome assembly GCA_964564255.1 of uncultured Clostridium sp. Taxonomy (GTDB): domain Bacteria; phylum Bacillota; class Clostridia; order Oscillospirales; family CAG-272; genus CAG-448. Next base: position 6,843 of record CAZMAZ010000005.1, read on the forward strand.
ATAGCATATTCTTCAATTATTTGACTATGTTTCTCCAGTACTTCCTCGACTGTTAGTAATGGGTCGTCCATACGAGACTTTCTTCCATATTCTTTAACTTCATAGTTGTAAAATGTTGGGTATTCCTTATACATTAATGCCCTGTCCTCTCCCTGATGTAGTTACTGCTGATTTATATTTTCAAGCATCACCTCTTTCGCGGTAAAAACATTCTCCTTTATGAAAGGAGTGATCGATATGATCGATAAAAACGAACTTCACACTTTGTTAAATCAGGCTCGTATCATCATACTGGCTAGAATTCAGAGGTTATCTGATGCAGCTGGTTTGATTGACGAAATCGAGCAGGAAATCTATGGTAGGGATACTATCAACGAAACCTGTTTGATGGCGCTTATCAAACCAGAGTATTACTACAGACAAACGCTGAAAAAGCTCGATGACGAATTGGCCAAAGATGAAGAAAAAATCTGGACGCGTTTATTGTGTATCGACGAACCAAAAGAGGATTGAGGCTTCGGCCTCTTCCTTTTATTTTTTCCTTGAGTAGATCAGAAATTTAGCGTACTCAATAATCTTCTCGTGCTCTTCATCAGTAAACTCCAAATGATTGAATGTTTCAGCCCAGACCTTAAAACGCTCAAGTCTTACGCCGTTTTCAATTCCGTCTGTGTTCTCGAATTGGGATAGCCGGTAATAGTCCGCAATCATGTTGATTATGCCGATCGGTATATATTTCTCGCCAGATTCATACGTACGCAGTTTATCTGATTCAATGCCCAGCTCTTTTGAGAATTCCTCTACAGACATACCTCTCTGTTTTCTTATAAGACTGATTAAGTCACCAACGGTAGCCGCGTCCTCATCCGATTCATCTGACCAACCCATTAGATAAGCTGGACTAGTTCTGAGTATCTCAGCTAATGGCTTGAGCGCATCGAGTGGAAGATTTTCAATATCGCCATTCTCATAACGATATACCGTGGTTCGATTCTTACCTAACTTAACAGCAAGCTCGTCTATACTCATGCCCCGTTGTGTTCTTAAATGCTTTATTCTTTCGCCTATTGTCATTGATGCAACTCCTTTCTGTTGAATAGCATATAACAATAATTGCATACATGCAAACAAAAAGTAAACTTAAATTAAAAATTATTGCATTTGTGCAAAAAATCTGTTGACAGAAAAATTAAACCTTTGCTATCTTGGTTATCGTTGCGTTAAATGCAATACGAAAGGGAGGCTTGTGCATTGGATGCGAAAGTAAAAATTTATAAGTATGAAAACGCTACTGTTTATATTTATGGAGAGGTTAGCAAAGAACGACTGAGGAACGCTACAGTCAAGCTCATCAAGGGCGTTCAGAAGCATAAGGTGAATAGAAAGGAGCGAAACTAATGGCTACCGTTATTCGTCCGAATATTTCTCAAAAGAATAAATATTGGATCGATAAACACAGACATTACGAATTAAAACATTTCTGCTTGCAATATCCGAACTGGAAACAAAAATATGCTGTATATAGCAGTCCCAGTATTTCTTCGTCTATGACTGATCGAATACCATCTAGCAATCTTCCGAGCGACCCCACGACAACTTGGGTTATGAGGAAAGCTTATTACCAGGAACGAATCGAATTGATTGAAAACACCGCAAAGAAAACGGATAGATATTTGCATAAATACATATTGAGGGCAGTTACTGAAGAGCTCTCATATACGCATTTAAAGACGAAGATGGACATCCCTTGCGGTCGAGACATGTACTATGATCGCTATCGAAAATTCTTCTGGTTGCTAAGTAAAGCTAGAGATTAATTCGCGTCATAAACATTCACCTTTATAGAAACAATAAATTAGGAGGTTAATAGCAATGAAAGAAATATTCTTGTATGGACTGGCCGGCGCTGCTGATCAGTATCGGATCGTTAGGTATGAACCCGTCGATAGAGAAATGGTTTCTGTTAGCAACATTACCGGGCTTGCTTGTCTGATAAAATATAAAAATCCGACAATCGAGCATGTGTATCTTGTTGATAATAGAAGAGGTTTAGGCTACGAGGTTATGCATACCATGAAACGTAATACTATTGAAGACAACGTCGCGTTTAAGGACATGTGCGAACGAAACGGATTGTTAATCATCTGAGTGTTTAAGAAGGAGAGCTTCGGAGAAATCTGAGGCTCTTTCTTTTTTTCGCGAAAATTACATAGTACTTTATGAAAAGAATTTAAGGAGGCAATTATTATGTCAAACAAAGCCATTAGTGTTATGCGTTTAGCAACGGGTATTATTACCACATTGGCAGCGATTACGTTTGCGATTTGTACTGAAATCAACAACGAATTAGCAATGCTGGTGACGGGATTTATTCTGCTGCTAATTGGCGGCATGTATCTGGCTACGACTATCATGGAAATTGCAAGTGAATACTTTACTAAGAATTGAGGCTTCGGCCTCTTTTCTTTTTCTTTTCGCGAAAATTACAAGCCGTGTTATGAAAACAATACATAAACTTATAACTTGAAAGGAGACAATTATTATGTTGCTGGAGACTAGTAAGAAGTTTGAAAACGAGGTTAATGAGCTGAAGGAAGAATGCATGAAGGCACTCGGTTCGGAAATTATGAAAATGGATGAAACTGGGTTCGCTCTCATGAAGAAATGCTTTACGCTGGTTGACACTGCTATCAAGCTGACTACGGAACAGGCAAATGTAATTGACGAAATCAACCATAAGTTGGATCGTTTGTTAGCAAAGGATTGAGGCTTCGGCCTCTTTTCTTTTTCTTTTCTAATCTAGGTTTAATCTCCTATTCTAGCTTTATATTTTCCGCACGCAGGTGACCAGATTCGATGCTAGTTTTGTAAAGTGAAAATTTCCCGGGTGGGATTTTTGTAAAAATGATTTGAAAGGAGGAGATCTATGGAAATGTTGTTAATGTTTAGCGCGGGTCTTCTGATTGGAGTTTGGATCACTGCTTCGGTATGGCATCGAAAAATAATCGGCACACTTAAGATAGCCCAGGATGAATATGACGATAGCAACTATCTGTATATCGAATTAGACAGACCATATTTTCCGAAACATAAGTATGTGGCTATGCGAGTTGATCGTTCGCGAAAATAACGTGCCCTATTATGGAACGTATTAATTTTATATTTTCGAAAGGAGATAAGTTACTATGAGCGTTTACGGAAAATTGTATGAGGAGACTCAGCACCATATCGAGGAAATCGGAACTATGGAACTGGGATCCGACGCGCATGTTAAGACGGTTAACTGTACCGCTAGCATGATTGATCGACTGAACGACCATCAAAAAATCGAATTGGAGGATCGTAAACTTGATCTCGAGGAGAAGAAACTCGAGCTTGAGAAAGCGAAACTCAAAAGCGATAAAAAGGGTCGCTTGGTCCTGAACATCATTACTAGCGCTACTACGGTTGCGACTATCGGAGTGCATGTCTGGACGGTTCTGTCTGACCGAAAGTTCGAATCGGAAGGGTTCATGCATACAAGTGAAGCTGGACGAAACAGTAGGAAAACTTTACTTTCCTTAGTCGATAGATTTAGGAAGTAATGCGTTTAAGAGGAGGTTATGGAAACATAGCCTCTTTCTTTTTATTCGCGAAGAAAACATAGCCTATTATGGAAAACTATAATTTTAGGAGGTATTTATTATGAAATCTATCATCAATCTTATTACTGTATCTGCAGTTATGGGTGTCGGCATGCGTGCTGGCATGTGGCTGTGGGAAGAGGTATTGGAGGACAAGGTAGACAATATCATCGATAATGTCACTAAAAAAGTTAAGAAGGGGGAGGCCTAAGGGCCTCTTTCTTTTTATTTTTTGGAGTGAGTCATGAGGTATCATTATGAAAAGCCAACCGTATATGTATCAATTTACGGGCCTACATACGAGTGTAATCATCCAGTGTATGATAAATGCACTTTATATTTGCTAGATGGACGAGGTCTTGCTGTAATTCAGCAGAGATATGATCCTAAAACGAAAACCACCAGTTGGGGTGAAATAGATCCGTGGTTGACAGACGAATTATATTTACATCCTAAATTCAAAGAATATTTTGAGGAGCGTGCTGATTCATGCCAAGAAGGTTTGTATCCAACTGTAAGCATCAGACAAATAATGTGGTCACTTAAAATGAAGCCGCTCCCTAAAGAACGCTGGGAAACAGTCTTTGATAGACGTAATATTTGACTTCGCGTAAAAAACATCCCCCTTTATGGAAACAAATATTAATTCAAGGAGGATACAATATGAAGACTATTGTTAAAATCGTTAAGAGCCCATTCACTTGGATCGGCATGGCAATTATTTGCTTAGTCGGTGTAATTATCTGGGCTGTAACTGGACGCAAGGACATCATTGAGGATCTAAAGGATTAACAAAGTTTACGGGAGAAGGGCTTCGGCTCTTCTTTTTATATTTTCGCGTAGAAAACATGTACCTTTATAGGAAAGAAAGGAGTTGACATTATGATTCTGTTTATCATTTTGCTGTGTACTCTGTTACTGGTTATGGTGGCGAGTGTAGCGCTACTGAGTGTAGGTGGTGCAACATTCATCGTCATATTCGGTGACGTGATCGTATGCGCATTGTTGATCGTTTGGGTCATGAAGCGTTTACTCACGAAAAAAAACCGAAAATAAGGGATTGAGGCTTCGGCCTCTTTCCTTTTTCTTTTCGCGAAAATTACAGGCCGTATTATGAAAACCAATTAATTTGAAAGGGGTTTATTAAAATGTTGGAAATGATCGTATTGGGATTGACTGTGGTTATTGCGCAGACCATCATTGGAATCATTATGGTGAAGGTGATGATGTCTAAGCATTTCCTCAAGAAGTATGCCAAGATGAGCTATGAACTTACGAATGAACTCGTAGAAGAAATGGATTCTGAGGATTGAGGCTTCGGCCTCTTTCCTTTTTCTTTTCGCGAAAATTACAACCCCTATTATGAGAGAGAAGAAGGTTAGCTCATGTGTTAGAGCGCAACGATTTAGTTGAGAAGACGGCTCGAGCCCGTCATTGGATTCTCTTTTACTTTTTGCAAATACCCCCAAAGGAGAGGATTATTATGAACAACTTGTTACGTAGCACACAAATGTTCTTCAAACGTAACGGATCGACTATTTTAACTTGCGTAGGTAGCGCAGGTGTAGTAACAACAGCCGTCATGGCAGTAAAGGCAACACCTAAGGCATGGACTCGTTTAGAGCTGGCTAAAGAGGAAAAAGGAGAAGATCTCACGACGTTAGAAAAAGTGAAGGTAGCAGGTCCTGTCTATATTCCTTCTGTATTAATTGGCGTATCTACGATCGCGTGTATTTTTGGGGCGAATATTCTAAACAAACGCCAGCAAGCTGGTCTCATGAGTGCGTATGCATTATTGGATAATACGTATAAAGATTATAAGAAAAAAGCTAATGAATTATACGGCGAAGATGCTGATGAAAAAATCGTAAGTGAAATCGCGAAGGATAAATATGAAGAGGCAGACATTAAACCTGAAGACGACAAAGAATTGTTCTATGATGAATTTTCAGGACGATATTTTCATGCTAATAAAAATGTATTGCGAGAGGCAGAATTTCAATTAAACAGAGATTTAGCACATCATGGCGGAGTATATTTGAATGAATATTTCGAAGTGCTGGGTCTTGATAAAACTGATTACGGCGATTATTTAGGCTGGTCTTCATATCAGTTAGTAGAGATGTGCTGGGAATCATGGTTAGAGTTTAACTGTCAAAAAGTAGTTCTGGACGATGGACTTGAGTGCCATGTGATTTCAATGGTTTGTGATCCTATTCCCGACTTTTATGATTATTAAAATCCGTACGCAGGTGACGACTTTATAAGATATTTTAATTATACGCGAAAATAACACGCAGTATTATGAAAGGAGTGAAAGCTAATGAACGCTAATCGTATTAAGATCATCGGATTGATTGCATCTCTTGGTGGCGCAGCAGCATCTTTGATTGCAAGCTGGGCTAGTGAGAAGCAGCAGGACGCAAAGATCGCAGAAAAAGTGGCAGAAGCAATTGCTGCTAAGCAGGACTAAGAGGACCTTCGGGTCCTTTTAGTTTTTATTTTGAAAGGAGAACCAATATGAAAAAGCCAAACATGGAAGCTCTCGTTAAGAGCGCTAAGACATTTGTGGTGAAGCATAGTCCTGAGATTCTCACGGGTATGGGTATTGCAGGTATGATCACCACAACTATCTTGGCAGTAAAGGCAACTCCTCGTGCTCTTGAGTTGGTTAACGAAAAGCATGACGAGCTTTATCCTGACGATGAAGACAGAGAAATTGCCATTCCCCCGGTCGAAGTCGTTAAGTCTTGTTGGAGATGCTATGTTCCTGCAGCAATTACCGGCATTACTTCTACGGTCTGTCTAGTTGGCGCTGTTTCTGTAAGCTCAAGACGCACGGCAGCACTTGCAGCAGCTTACCATTTGTCTGAATCGACACTGTCTGAATACAAAGATAAAGTTATTCAGACTATTGGTGAGAAAAAAGAAAAGACAGTCCGAGAAAAGGTGAGTGAAGAGCGAGTAGAACAGAATCCCATTGCCAAGAACGAAGTGATCATCACCGAAAAAGGTGAAACTTTGTTCATGGAGCCCTTGTCTAAGCGCTACTTCAAATCTGACATCGAGCTTATTCGAAGAGCAGAAAACAGACTCAACAAGGAGATCCTGACCGATATTTCAGGTTATGTGTCTCTCAATGAGTTCTATGACGAAATTGGTCTGGATCGAACTGATCTGGGTGACGATCTCGGCTGGAACATTGATCACACGATCGAGCTCGACTTTGATTTGATTAGAACAGAGGATGATAAGGCACTTTGGGTCATTTATTATACGAATCCACCTAAATACAAGTATGACAACCTGTTCTGAGTCGCGAAAATTACACGCAATATTATGGAGAATAAACACTTACAAAAATTTATTTAGGAGGAAAATACAATGAGTAAGAAGGAAACGATCGAGACCATCGAAAACGAGGAAGTTATCGAGCAGGCTACGCAGGAATGCGAAACCGAGGTCAAGGAGAATGTATTCAAGAAAATCGGTAAAGGTTTCAAGAAGCATAAGGGTAAGATCGCAGCAGGAGCTGTGGCACTTGCCGCTGGTGCAATTGGACTGGCTATCGGTATGAAGAAGGGTTCTGCTGACCACGATTTCGAGGACTGCGAAGAATGCGGTGACATCGATTTCGAGGTTGAGACTACTTCGGACATTGAAGCCGAGTAAACAATTTCGGTGTTTGACCAAAAGGGGGATACCTGTAACAAGGTATTTCCCTTTTTGTTTTCGAAAGGAGGATCTCGAATGTTTGATAAATTTATGAACTTTTGTAAGGGGGTTAAGCAGGTCATGGATAAGAGATTTGAAGTTTGCGTTGAAGCCGGCAAGGAAATTTGCATAGAAGTCATGGACAAGAAAGCCGAAGCTGTGGACAAGAAGATCGGACTGTGCAAGGACGTTTATAAAGAATTAAAAAGCATTATGTCAAATCCTCAAAATAAGCGTGCCGTAGCAGTAGCAATCGCTGGTGTTGGAATCAGTATTAGCGCTGCCCTCGTCGTATCTTCGTTCGGCCAAGTACCTGCTTAACTGAAGGAGACAAATATGGATTACCAGCCCTATCATGATTACACATATAACGGACCTGTCATGGTATTCGAAAGATGTGTGTGCGACCGGTGGATCGCGACCACCAAGGCGCCATCTGAGAGCAAAGCTCGGGCTAACTTAACATTTCGATATAAAAAACAGTACGGCTTCGCATCGAACGCCAAGGTATATTTGCCTGGTAAGTTGTGCAGAGCAGACTGAAAGGAGGATTCCTAAATGTTCGAACTGATCAAAAACGCTTTTAAGGAGGCTAAAAGACTTATGGATAAGAGACTTGAGGTTAACGCCGAAGTTAAGAAGGAAATTGTTGTAGCTTGTAAAGATATTTGCAAGGAAGTTATCAACAAAAAGAAAGAAGCCGCTAATGCTGTCAGAAGTGATTTTAAAGAGGCAGCAAAGGCTATCATTCACGACCATCAGACAAGAACCACCATAGGCTTAGCATGTGTAGCTGTTGGCGTTTTTGGAGTCGGACTTTTAGTAACCGCATAACTGAAAGGAGAGAGATAAATGTTTAACAAGTTTAAGAACTTTTGTAAGGAGGTTAAGCGATTCGTGGATAAGAAAGTTGAAGTCTGCAAGGAAATTATGGCCAATCCTCAGAACAGACTCGTCGCGGGATTGATAATTATCGGCGCTGGCATAGGCATTGGCGGGGGTCTTATTGCATCGGCGTATATTCACGTACCAGCTTAATAGAAAGGAGAGAGCAAAATGCAAGACTACAAACCTAACTCTCATAGATTTAAGGAGGAGCAACAAAAGAAAAACTTACCCGCTGCTTCTGAAAAGAAAGTAGAAAAAGTCATCAAAGGTAAGGTGAAGACAAAGAAGAAAAGCGAGATCAGTAAGCTTTCTGACGTCTTCATTTCCGATGATGCAAGTAACGTCAAGTCTTATATTCTGATGGATGTATTGGTGCCGACTATTAAGAAAGCTATTGTCGATATCGGTACCGATGCACTTAATATGATATTTTTGGGCGGAACTGGTCGAGGACGTGATTCTCGAGGCGGCAATGCTCATTATGTATCATATTCGAGATTTTCTTCCGAGCCTAGAGATCGATTCTCTGACTCAGAAAGCAGACGGCCAACTGCTCGGTTCGATTATGACAATCTCGTCTTTGAAACTCGAGCTGACGCCGAAGCTGTTATCGAGCAATTGATTGATATTATTGATCGTTACGGTGTGGCGACTGTCGCTGATTTGTACGATACGATTGATCAATCTCATCCGTTTACGGCTAACGATTACGGTTGGACTAGCCTTCGTAATGCTGGCGTCGATCGTGCTCGTGGCGGCGGATATTCACTTAAACTTCCTAAGGCTATGCCTATTGACAAATGAAAAGGAGAGAATAAACTATGAAAAACTTTAAGTTCATGAATTCTATGGGCAGAAAACTTCATATGGCTGGTATGCATCTCAAAAAGCACAGCCCTGAAATTCTGCTGGTAACTGGTGTTGTTGGCACCGTGGCAAGCACTATTATGGCTTGTAAGGCTTCCACTAAGTTGGGTGACGTTCTGGAGGCTGCTAAGACCGATATCGATGTGATCCATGAGAGCGTCGAGAATGGTCAGATCGTCGAAGTTAACGCTGAAGGTTCTCGTGAGGTTAAGCCTTGCACTGAAGAAGACGGTAAGAAGTATCTGGCTGGCGTGTATGTCAAGACTGGCGTTCAGCTCGCTAAGTTGTATGCTCCTGCAGTAACCCTGGGCGTTGCATCCCTGACTTGTATCCTGGCATCTCATAACATTATTCATAAGCGTAATGTAGCTCTGAGTGCTGCTTATGCCACTATTGATACGAACTTCAAAGAGTATCGTAGCCGTGTTGTTGAGCGTTTTGGTAAAGATCTTGACAAGGAGCTTCGCTACAACATCAAGTCTCAGCAGATCGAAGAGATCGTCATGGATGAAGACGGTAACGAATCTGTCGTGAAGACTACTGCTGAAACTGCCGAGGTTGAAGAGTCCAGCGATTATGCTCGTTTCTTTGATGAGTATTGCACTACCTGGCATAAAGATGCTGAGTACAATCTCATGTTCCTGAGACAGATTCAGAACTGGGCTAATGACCGCTTGAAGTCTCGTGGGTATTTGTACTTGAATGAAGTGTACGAGATGCTCGGAATGTTGCCTTCTAAGGCTGGTCAGGTAGTTGGCTGGATCTATGATGAAAGCGGTAAGCTCGGCAAGGGCGACAACTATGTCGACTTTGGCATCTATGATCTGTATAACGAGAAAAAGCGTGATTTCGTAAATGGTCGCGAAAGAAGCATCCTGCTGGACTTCAATGTCGATGGCAACATCTGGGAGCTGATGGCTTGAAGGGATGGCCTCGACTTTGTAGGTTCGGGGAATTGGTGGCAAGATAGTTTAAACTACGCTTATCTATATCCGAACACGATCTGGTAAGCGTAGTATTCTGAAAGGAGGATTCCTAAATGTTTGAAATGATCAAGAACGCTTTTAAGGAGGCTAAAAGACTTATGGATAAGAGACTCGAGGTTGAAGCTGAAGTCAAGAAGGAAGTTATCGCGACTTGTAAGGAAGCTGTTAAAGCGGTTATGAATAATCGTCAGAATAGAGTTACTGTTGGGATGATAGTCACTGGCGTTGGAGTTGGTGTCGCCATCGTTGGTGGCACTCTTATCGCATCTGCATACATTCACGTACCTGCTTGACAGAAAGGAGCGTTTCTAAATGTTCAATAAAATTGTGAGCTTTTATAAGGAGGTTAAACGGTTAATGGACAAGAAGTATGAGGCTCAGGCTGAAGTTAAGAAGGAAGTTATTACGGCTTGCAAGGAAGTTGCTAGTGCTGTTAGAACCGATTGTAAGGAAGCTGTTAAGGGCGTTATGTCCAATGCTCAGAATAGACTCACCATCGGATTAGTACTTGCTGGTACTGGTGTAGCATTCATCGCATCTGCATACATCCACGTACCTGCTTAATAGAAAGGAGCGGTCTAATGACTGGAAGGGACTTGATCATTTATATTTTGAAAAATGGTCTCGAAGATGAGCCGGTATTTGAAAATGGGAAATTTATCGGCTTCGTGACAACTGAAGAAGCGGCTTTAAAGAAGCAAGTTGGACAAGCGACCATCCAAGCATGGGTGGATCTAGGATTTATGGAAGGTGTGACGGTTAAGCCGGGCATTTATATTCCTGTCGACCAGTTATAACCAACCGTTCATCCGACAGAGGGGGTGATTGGTATGCATAAGCTCGAAGCTATCGTATCAATGTTGGACCGTTCTTTTGGGACGAAGCGAAAACGTCATATCGCAGGGGGCATATTAGCTAGTCTATCGCTGTTATGTGGTGCACTAGCATTAACTATCATGACTTTGAAAACGGAGGACGCTAATGAACAGATCTGTATTGAGTAAGATCTTTTGGTTTGGCGTGGGGGCCAGTGTCGGCTCCTTCGTCACCTGGAAGGTCATGAACGAAACATATAAGCAGGCTGCTGATCAAGAAATTGAATCTATGCGCGAATATTACCATGAAAAGTACGAAAAGAACTACAAGCCTTTGACTTTCGATCATAAGATTCTCACCGAAGAAGAGTATGCGCAAATCGAGGACAACGATTACGTACCGTTGACCGACGAAGATTGCATTGTGGTGGAAGACCCTACGATGCTCAAAGAGTGTGAGAGCAAGATCGACGAGCTTGGCTACAAAAATTATGCTGAAGTAACAAAACCTAACAAGGAGGAAAAAAATATGTCCGAACCCTATGTGATTTCTCCAGATGAATTCGGAGAGTATAAAGACTACAAGTGCACTAGTCTCGTGTACTTTTCTGATGGCGTCTTGGCCGATTATGATTATGAACGTATTGACGATGTTGATGATCTGATTGGTTATGACTCATTGGATCATTTTGGAGAATACGAAGATGACTCGGTGTTTGTCCGTAATGACAGACTGAAGACCGATTATGAAGTCCTGCTCGATGCGAGACATTATGGTGAGATCACTGGCGAAACACCATACGTCGATCCCGAGGAAAATGAAGAAGACGAGGATGACGAATGATACATGACATGATTGTAGACGAGTATTACGATTGGTTGTGCTCTTTCGTATATGATCGTTCAAGAGTTAAGTACGAATATATTTCGTTCGAGAAACTCTTATATCGTCTGCATCATATAGAATTTCGATATATTCATCCGATGGACGAAAACAGAGAGGCTGATGGAAAGGATATGCGTTGGAGATTTGCTCAAGAGTGTGGGTATCCTGATATTCCTGATTGCATCGAAGGCCCTTGTAGCGTATTGGAAATGATGGTGGCTCTTGCCGTTCGATGCGAGGAAACTATCATGGATGATCCTGCGTATGGCAATAGAACCGGTCATTGGTTCTGGACTATGTGCCACAGTCTCGGTTTAGGGTCCGAAAGTGATGCCGTTTACAATGAACGGCATGTAGATGATGTAATTGAAGCTTTTCTCAATCACGACTATGAACCTAATGGAAAAGGAGGTTTGTTCTGGATCAGAAACTGTGAGTATGATCTTCGTGAGTATGAGATCTGGTTTCAGCTCAACTGTTACATCAAGACAATAACGTGATAAGGAGAATAAGAATGTGATCGACTTTTTGACAATTTCGACTCGCCCAGGCAAACGGGGAAATGTCGAAGTATATCCCAGGTTTATCATAAAGAAGTCGTCAGATTTGATGATCCGTGGTGGAGATTTTTACGCGATCTGGGTTGAGGATCGTGGATTATGGTCCACCGATGAAGATGATGTAATTCAACTTATTGATCGAGAATTGGATCGGTATGCAGAGAAGAATAAAGATACGATCGATGGCCACGTTCGTGTTATGAGGCTTCGAGATGCCGAGACAGGTATGATCGATACTTGGCATAAATACTGCCAAAAACAAATGCGAGATTCGTTCTCCATGTTGGATGAGAAAATTATATTTTCCAATGCGCCGACAAACAAAAAAGATTATGCCAGCAAACGTTTGAGTTACCCTCTCGAACCTGGCGAATGTCCAGCCTATAACAAACTTATGTCTACTTTATATTCTGAGGAAGAGAGACATAAGCTTGAGTGGGCTATTGGTGCGATTGTAACAGGTGATTCTAAGCAGATTCAAAAGTTTATGGTTCTGTATGGAGGCCCTGGTACTGGTAAATCTACGGTTCTCAACATCATCCAAGATCTATTCGAGGGATATTATTCAGTCTTTGATGCAAGAGCTCTAGGTTCGTCTAGTAATTCGTTTGCTCTAGAGGCATTCAAAAATAATCCTCTAGTAGCAATTCAGCACGATGGCGATCTGTCAAGGATTGAGGATAACACCAAGCTTAACAGTTTGGTTTCTCACGAAGAAATGACGATCAATGAAAAGTTCAAGCCGCAATATGTCAACCGGTTTAAGTGTTTCTTATTTTTAGGCACTAACAAGCCTGTTAAGATCTCTGACTCTAAATCCGGTTTGATGCGACGACTGATTGATGTATCTCCTACCGGTAATAAAATTCCGATGAAGGAGTACAAAAGTCTTGTCAAGAAGATAAGTTTTGAATTGGGCGCAATTGCCTATCATTGTCGCGAGGTATATTTGAGTGATCCTGGTAGATACGATGATTACATGCCTCTGAACATGATGGGAGCTTCGAATGACTTCTATAACTTCATGCTTGATTCCTATCACGTATTTCTCAAAGAAGATGGCACGACTCTTAAAGCTGCATGGGAAATGTATAAGAATTATTGCGATGACGCAAAGGTTACTTATCCATTGTCTCAACGAAATTTTAAAGAAGAACTTAAAAACTACTTCTGGGAGTTTGCTGATTGGATTAATTCTGATGATGGCTCAAAAGTCCGTAGTTATTACAGCGGATTCAGGACGGGCATGTTTGGAATTGAAGAGAAGAAAAAAGAAAAGCATAATGTGAAACTTATCGAGTTTAAGGAGCAAGAATCTATATTTGACAAAGAGTGTGCAGACTGTCCGGCTCAATATGCTACTTCGCAAGAGACTCCCAAGAAAAAATGGGAAGATGTTAAGACGAAGCTGTCTGACATTAACACTAGTAAGATTCATTATGTCAAGGTTCCAGAGAATCATATCGTTATAGATTTTGATATTCCTGGACCCGATGGCGAAAAATGTCTTGAGAAAAACATTGAGGAGGCTAGCAAGTGGCCGGCTACATACGCCGAGCTTAGTAAAAGCGGTAAGGGTGTGCATCTGCATTATATTTATACTGGTGATCCTGCAAAGCTATGCCGTATCTATGAAGAGCATGTTGAGGTAAAAGTCTTCACAGGTTTGAGTTCGCTTCGACGGAAACTCACTAAATGCAATGATATTCCTATCGCTACTATTAGCTCGGGATTACCACTGAAAGGAGAGGACAAGTTGGTAAACTTTGATGGAATAAAAAGTGAAAAAATGTTGCGTACGATGATTGTTCGGAACATCAATAAGGAAGTTCATGCTGATACGAGATCTAGTATTGACTTCATTAAGAAGATTCTGGACGATGCTTACGCAAGCGATTTGAAATATGACGTCAGCGATATGTTTGATGCCGTGTTGATGTTCGCCAGTAAGAGTACGAATCAGTCCGACTATTGTATCAAACTGGTTGACAAGATGCATTTCAAGTCTGAGGAGCCGTCTATTAACACGATCCACGATGATGATTCGCCCTTGATATTCTTCGATTGCGAGGTCTTTCCGAATTTGTTTTTGGTTAACTGGAAGGCAGAGGGTGAAGGAAATCCTGTTGTAAGAATGATCAATCCGAGTCCTGCTGAGATTGAAGAGCTGCTTAAGTTTAAGCTGGTTGGGTTCAACAATCGGGATTACGACAATCACATGTTGTACGGGCGCTTGATCGGTTATGATAATGAGCAGCTGTATAATCTGTCAACAAGATTGGTATCGAAAGATAAGGCCGAATCAAGAAGAGCAAAATTTGGCGAAGCGTTCAACCTGTCGTACACTGATATTCACGATTTCGCAGCAAAGAAGCAGTCTCTGAAAAAATGGGAGATTGAGATGGGTATCACGCATAAGGAGCTCGGCATGCCGTGGAACAAACCGGTACCCGAAGAAAGGTGGAATGAAGTAGCCGAGTACTGCGATAATGATGTAATTGCAACGGAAGCCTTATTCCATCATCTTAAAGGTGATTGGACTGCGAGACAATGCTTGGCTGCGCTGGCTGATATGACGGTCAATGACAAAACGAACGATTTGACAGCACGGATCGTGTTTGGCAAAGTTCGTAATCCAAAACTCGTTTACACAGATCTCGCTACAGGCGAACAATTCTATTAAGGAAGGAGGTGTTATTTTGTGATTTATTATGATGGTTACGATTGGGATTTCGATGGATTCCCTGGTGAGCTTATTTACGGTGATGACATGTACGTCGATGACTATTACATGGATGAACGATGGAAGCGAGACATTGATATTTGTGACTATTGGGTCAGCAATAAAGGACGAGTCTGGTCGTCTATCTCGGAAAAATTTCTGGTCGGTACGCCCGTTGGATACTGCGGTCATTTAGATGTGTCTTTGAGATGTAACGGACATCGCGTTCACAAATATATTCACCGTATGGTTGCTGAGGCATTTCTTCCGAATCCGTACAATCTTCCTGTAGTTCGCCATTTGGACGACAATCCGTCAAACAATTGCGTAGAAAATCTGGCATGGGGCACGCAGCTCGACAACGTCCGCGATTGTATAGAAAACGGACACTTTAAGCCTTTGACAGAATACGATCGAGAAAAAGCGATGCAAAAAAGAAGGGATCCTGTGATTGCAGTCGATCTTGAATCTGGTAAAGAATACAGATTTGCGAGCCAATGCGAAGCAGCTAGAGTCATCGGAATAACTCAGGGATCGATTAACGCTGTATTGAGAGGAAAAAACACGAACGCTTGTGGTTTTTACTTCTATCGGCCAGATGAAGGATTGAAAATCGACTTGGAAAGCTACAGATATTCTAGAAAGTATGCTCCGATCTTGGCGTTCAATACTGAAACAGGCGAGCAGTATATATTTAACGGACAAACTGATGCTGCTAATGCGTTAGGTCTCAGTGTTGGATCTGTATGTAATTGTGTCAACGGAAAAATACGAAAGGTGAAGGGTTACCAGTTTAGGTATTTAGATAAGGAGGTTAGAGGTTATGACTAACATAAACGCTTTTCCTGGTTATGTTTTCGTACCTTGTGGAGAAGACAAAAAGCCGCACAATTTATATCGTGGAGAAGACGTAGGACTCGGTGGGTATGTCTATGCTAACCCCGGTATGTATGGTAGAACCGTGTGCTTTGATGTTTCGGGCATGCATCCAGCATCGATTAGAGCATTAAACTGTTTCGGCGAATATACCAAGAACTTCGCAGATTTGGTTGATGCTAGACTTGCGATCAAGCATAAAGATTTTGAGTCTGCTAAAAAAATGCTGGATGGTAAACTAGCTCCATATTTGGACGACGAAAGTAAAGCTAAGGAGCTGTCTAAAGCTTTGAAACTTTGTGTCAACGCTTGCTACGGAATGACTGCAGCAAAGTACAGCAATCCATTCCGAGACATACGAAATAAAAATAATATCGTAGCTCTTCGGGGAGCCTTGTTTATGGTTGATCTTAAACATGAGATTCAGGATCGTGGATTCAAGGTTATTCATTGCAAAACAGATAGTGTAAAGGTTGAAAATCCTGACGACGAGATCTTCAATTTCATTCTCGATTATGGAAAAAAATATGGATATACGTTCGAAGTTGAGCATGTCTTTGAACGTATTTGTTTGGTAAACGACGCCGTTTATATTGCCAAACTTTCCGATGATGATCCAGAATCACCAGGAGAATGGACAGCAACGGGTAAACAATTCCAGGTTCCATACGTGTTCAAGAAATTGTTTAGTCATGAGCCGATTGAATTTGATGATCTATGCGAGACAAAATCGGTGCAAGGAACTGCCATTTATCTTGATCGAAACGAGGATCTTCCAGAAGACGAACACAATTTGATATTTGTAGGAAGAGTTGGTCGTTTCTGTCCTATTAAACCAGGATACGGAGGCGGCCTTTTAGTTAAGGAGATGCAAGATAAAGACGGGAACACTAAGTACGATGCTGTTGCTGGATCGAAGGGCTATCGTTGGCTTGAAGCTGAGATGGTAAAAGAACTCGGTATGGAAGACGCTATTGATTTATCATATTTCAATAATCTCGTAGATGACGCTGTCGAAGCAATCTCTAAATACGGCGACTTCGAAATGTTCGTATCGGAAGACACCTACATCGTCATGGATCAAGACGATACTCCGCCGTGGGAGGAAGAAGAAAACACGGCATTTGATGTACGCTAATTTATTCAAAATTATATTTTCAAAAGGAGATTAAAACTATGAAACTGCAGTTTGGACCGAATGGCATTCTGATGATTGACGAGGCGAGAATTACTTTCCGTAACTTCTCTGGTGAGCCTAGTCAGTTCAATCGGGAAGGAGATCGTAACTTCGCGCTCATCATTCCTGATCCGAATATCGCTGAGACTCTTCAGA
Organism: uncultured Clostridium sp.; assembly: GCA_964564255.1. GTDB lineage: Bacteria > Bacillota > Clostridia > Oscillospirales > CAG-272 > CAG-448. Next base: position 24,113 of record CAZMAZ010000005.1, read on the forward strand.
AGGATGTAAATGAAGACGGAGCAGCATGGAACGTAAAGATCAAGCCTCCTCGTGATGAGGATGAAGAGCCCTTCATGTATCTGCCTGTCAAGGTTCGCTTCAATCAGTATGGACCTAGAGTTTACCTCATGACTCCGGAAGGTATTCAGCGTCAGCTTGACGAGGAGTCGGTTGGTATCTTGGACAAGATCTCTATTGAGAAGGTCGACCTTGATATTCGTCCGTATGACAACATCACGAGTGGAAGACCTTATCGTACTGCATATCTGCAGTCCATTCGAGTCTATCAGCGCGTGGATCGTTATGACCGCTTTGCTGATTACAACAACGAAGAGTAATTCGCGAAGTTAACATGTCCTATTACGAAGGGGAGGCCTGAAATATGGTCTCCTCTTTGTTTTGGGGTCGTAGCTCAACCGGTCAGAGCGGGCGACTTATAATCGTCTGATGCGGGTTCGAGTCCCGACGGCCCCACCAAATTAGATCCCTGGGAGGGAAACATCATGGAAAAGAACAGAATCAAGTTGTACGACGGAAGGTTTTATGGAATTAAGGTATCTAGTTACGGTTTGGAGCATGGATATTTAGACTATCGTAGTTTGGCACTAATGATGGGTGATCATATCCTGAACAATACTGTACGAGCAGAAACAATGACAGATTGGGAGATTGTGAATGGAGAATTTGAGAAAATGATTTTCCAAGATTTTATTATCTCTGAGCAAGGCTATGAGTTTCTGGAAAGATACACTGACGAGATCGTGTTTTACAATGAGAAGCTTGACCTTTATATTTGGGGCGTTACTCATTTTGGTACAGGCTGGGATTATGTTCTTACAGATGTAGAAATTATTAACGAAAATTGAAAGGGGATGGTTCGGAATGGCAAAACGACTGATACTAAACACTACATGTCCGATTTGTGGAGAAGGTGTGGATCCGGTTTCACCTGCAATGTTGATGAAGAATCCGCATCACAACAACGCCGAGCTCGTAATCACAAGAAGTGGCGTTAAACAGTATATTCATAGCTCATGTTGGTATGACATGATTAAAGAAAAACGTTGTATGTTTGAAAGGAGAACAGTATGAATTGTTATATTTCGTCAGAGTCCGTAAACGCGCTTTACGGATATTTGTTTGAGCGTGCATTGCGAGCCGTTCGTCAACCTGAGATCAAAGATGTCATCTTCAACGATCCTGCGACGATTGTCTTCTGGGCTGACAACACTAAAACCGTTGTGAAGTGTCAGGAAGGCGATGAGTTCGATCCTGAGAAGGGTCTGACTATGGCGATTGTTAAGAAGGTCTATGGTAATAAGGGTTCGTATTGCAACGAGATCAAGAAGTGGTGCGAGCCCTATTGGGAGAAGATGGCTGAAGAGCGTGAAAATTATTTCAAGCAGATGGCTATGGTTATGCTTCAATGCTCGGGCCAGCCTGAGTGGGTCGTTGTGACTGAGCACTATGGATATTCTTATCTGATGAATCCTGATACTACTGAATATGAGTATTATGTCGTTAACATCGGTAACAAAAAACTTCTTACCGATCCTGAGCGCCGTAATCTGTGCACTACTCACACTCCTAATCTTGAAGAAGCAAAGGCTTTGGCGAAGCAGTATGAGCATGTGTATTACGGAGATTGTGAGAAGAGTGATGGCGAGTGAGTAAAACTCCGTTCCTCTACGACTACCAAATGGATGCAGTCAAGCAGCTTAAAAACGGCTGCATCCTTTGCGGTAGTGTAGGCAGTGGTAAATCAAGAACCGGTCTATTCTATTATTTCAAAGAAAACGGTGGATGGATCGACGAAAATGGTTATACTCCGATGAAAGACCCTCAAGACCTTTATATTATCACAACTGCTAAAAAACGAGATTCGCAAGAGTGGTCTGGCGAATTAGCACACTACCTAATGTCTACTGATCCGGAATTAAGCAAATACGATCATAAGGTTGTAGTGGATAGTTGGAATAATATTGGTAAGTATAAAGATATTCGAGGGGCTTTCTTTTTACTAGACGAGCAACGTTTGGTGGGACGAGGTGCATGGGTTAAGAGTTTCCTAAAGATTGCTAAAAATAATAACTGGATTCTCTTAACTGCCACACCCGGAGATACCTATACCGATTATGTGCCAGTCTTTCTGGCTAACGGGTTCTTCCGCAATCGTACAGAATTTAACAACGAACACGTTGTGTATTCCCGTTTCACGAAGTATCCGAAGATCGATAGATTCATAGGGACGGCTAGACTTGACAGATTGCGAGCGAGGATTCTCGTAAACATGGATTACCAACGGCAGATCGAAGTAGAGCACGAGGACATTTACTGTAAGTATGATATTTCTCTATACAAAGACACGATGCGAAACAGATGGGACCCGTATAAAAACGAGCCTATCCAGCAAGCGTCGGGTCTTTGTTATATTTTGAGGCGTATCGTAAACTCGGACGAATCAAGACAGGTCGCTCTATTGGAGTTGTTAGAAGACATCGATAGAGCGATCATCTTCTATTCGTTTGATTATGAGCGAGAAATTCTATTGGGTATGCACTACGGTGATGATGTTGAGGTAGCTGAATATTCTGGTCATGCTCATCAGCCATTGCCAGATAGTGAGAAGTGGATATATCTCTGTCAGTATAATTCAGCTTGCGAGGGTTGGAACTGCATTAAAACTAACGTGATTATATTCTACTCACAGAATTATAGTTACAAAATTATGACTCAAGCAGCTGGCAGAATAGATCGCTTGAATACCCCGTATAACATACTTCGATATTACCATCTCAAATCACGTTCTGGCATCGATCTGGCAATCAGCAAAGCTCTGAAGGAAAAGAAAACATTTAACGAACGACGGTATATCGACAAACTACTTTATTAGGATTAGGAGGTCTTTATGAACATCTCAACTAACTGTTCGAATTGCAAGTATGCGGTATTCGACGAGACCTGGGGAGAATGGAAGTGCAGCATGAAGATGAGGTACATCCTTCTCACCGAAAAGAAAGATTGCAAACATTTCATAGAAAGGAAGTGAGCGTATGATCAGTTTGGAAGTTCAGGACTATTGCCACAAATGTTCTGGATTCGAGCCGGTTGCAGAAAAACTTTATGGCAACGAAGGAGTTATACATACCGTCGTAACTTGCGAACATAATGCCCATTGTGAATGGCTCAAGAGCATTCTGACGAACGAAGAGGAGGGAAACAAGAAGTGATCAAGACTCTAGTTATCGCTGCTTTATATTTCCTCATCGGAGTCGGTATTGCGGCAAATTGTGAAAGCGAGAAGAAAAACGATCCTGGGTTTGTTGTATTTGTAATGATATTTTGGCCTGTAATTGTGGGGCTGCTGTTGCTGGTGGTTGTACTCGCTCTCATCTGTGCGGCACTGAGTTATCTCACGAAGAAAGGAAGAGACGGATGATACCCTTCACGCAAACGTCTTGCATGGGTTGTACCGAAAGAGTTGTAGGCTGTCATTCGACTTGTGAGAGGTACAAGCACGACAAAGAGATTCATGAGGAAATCGTGAGGCGTGCAGATGAAGGGCACGAAGCAGACAACTATCAAATGGCTACCATATGTCATCAGCGTAGTCAGTTAGCATTGCGAAAAAGAAAGCATCTCACTTACAAAAGATATTATAAGTGATTACCGTTTTGAAAGGAGAGCAAAATGAACAACATTAGAGTCGAAAACTGGTGCGGCTACGACATTCGCTTCATTGAGATCAATGGCGAGTGGTGGGCTATCCTGAAGGATATTTGTGATGCGTTGAATTTAAGAACCGATGGGATTGTGCAAAGGCTTTATCCAGATATGATGACACGGGTTAGAATCGATGTATTTGATATACCTTCAAGGTATGTTAGATCTGGAGCTAGAATTCACCCCAGTTCAAATGGGGTCAATTCAAATGACCTCAATTCAGGAAGAGGTGCGAAGTCTTTCTGGATGATCGCCGTAAACGAACTCGGTATTTATGAAGCGTTGTTCGCCAGTAGAAGACTCGAGGCTCGCAAGTTCAGAATGTGGGCTGGAACTGTTATGCAGAAGCTTCGTAAATCTGTTGGTCTGAAGCAGTATGAAGTTATGCGCATGACTGAGCCTGATATTCAGGAGGAGATTGACGAAATCCTGGACGATCTCTTTTATGATGAAGAAACAGGTAAGCTTATGTGCTCTGTCACCATCGAAGGTGGAGATGTCGACGTGGTAGAATTTGAACCGTGACAATACGACAAAGATTGATATTTTGAAAGGAGAAAAAATTATGTACAGAGGTTTCAACGACAACTTCGAGACTACCGGCGGGCGTGATCGTGATGAGGGCTATTATATGTCCAAGCACGTGAGACGCGTTGACGAGGAGACCGAGCGCTTCAACAGGATCATTCATATCATCAAGAGTATTTGTGATATGGCCGGGTTCAGCGTGGAGAACCGCATTGTTTTGAAGGATAACAATACTGGACGGATCTGGAGGTAAGTGAAATGAATGCGATGGACAGAGAGTGTATTCAGGCTTTTGCAGATGCCAATATGAATACCTCAGAGGCTGGAAGACGGATGTTCGTACATAAGAATACTATCCAGTATCACTTTGACCGGGTTAAGAAAGAAACCGGACTCGATCCTCGCAAGTTCAATGATCTGGTGGAGCTGCTGGATATTATGGGGAACGGAGACAGTTATGAAGAAGAAACTGAGTTGGCTGATCAATAAGTATGGGATTCTTGATTTAGTCAAGCATGAGATCAAGAAGATTTTGAAGCTGTTTAGAATTTGAAAGGAGTAAAACATGTTTGGTAAAAAGAACAGAGAAATCCAAGACCTCAGGTGGGTTGCTCATTCTCTTGAGAAGACTGTTGAGGAACTCAAAGAGGAATGCAGAAGACTCGAGATTGAAAATGCTAAGCTTCGGGACGAGATTAACCATGCTGATGTGAATCCTTGCGTCGGTTGTCAGTATTATAATAAGCCCTGGCATGGTATTGTAAGTCCCTGTGCGAATTGTCCTAAAAAGTCAAACTTCACAGGTGATTATGTCACGGTGACTTCTACGAGTGTGAATGTAGGAAAGGAGTAAAGGTATGTCTCTGAAAATCGAAAATGTGGTACTGCCTTCTGATGAACAGTGGAGGGCCATTATTATGGGAGCCAGAAATCCACTGAACTCCTGGCATAGGAGTGATAGTAGTTCTGGAGAAGCGACGAGACCCACTAACGTTCAAGTAATAGAACCTGTCAAAGGATTAACTCATGGATATTTCATTGGAACCAATGACGCTGAATTGATGACTCGTCTGCGTAACGCCGGCACAGATCATCGTAAGTTCATGCGGATGATTACGGTGTATCTGGATATTACTGCTCCGCTGTACTGGTGGAAAGAGTTTGATACATACAAAGTCGGGACCGTTGCAAACAGCTGCTCGACGATGCATAAGATCCATGCGAAGGAGTTTACGCTGGAAGATTTCAGCCATGAGCATTTGCAGTCAGATTCTTTGGCTGCCTTAGAATCTCTCATTCATGTTATGAACGTGCATAGAAAGTTGTTTATAAATAACGTGCGTAGAAAGTTGGTTACACCTAAAGATTTTGATGATCCAAAAATTAACTGGTGGCAGATGATCCAGCTCCTGCCCACCTCGTACAACCAAAAGCGGACGGTTATGCTGAACTATGAGGTGTTGGCAAACATGTACAAATCTCGTCGTAATCATAAATTGGATGAGTGGAGAACACTGTGTTCGTGGGTCGAAACGCTCCCCTATCATGAGTTGATTACTGGTGGGGTGAAGGAAGATGGCTAAAATGTTCAACGATATCGAGGTCCGCTGGGAAACTCGGCTCTGCACTGTCGATGGAGAAACTGGATATTTTCATACCTGGGAGCATTTCAGTAAGTCTGGAGTAATGAGTATTGTTTCTGGAATCGTGGAATTTGAGGATGGGGTTCGCAGAGTTGACCCCACTCAGATTAAGTTCTGCGACGAACAAAATGAGATTCTGCGCGCGTTTATTAGAAAGGAGTAAAAAATGAAAAAGTATATTGCTATCGTGCTGGCCGCTGTTATGCTGCTGGCTTT
>CAZMAZ010000006.1:0-24915 GCA_964564255.1 uncultured Clostridium sp.
TTTTTCATCGGCAAGCAGCAGTCATTCTCTATAGGGCACCTCTAAAAATTCATCGCACGCAGATTCGGCGAGATCTTTTCCGTCATTTGTCGCAAAACTCCTCGGCAGTAGCGCTGCTACAGCCATCGTCCTTTTGCCTAAACTGACAAAAAATCTCTCTGCCGCCCTGCGCGCATTGCATTATTAGAGGTACCCTATAAACACAGAAGCCCTGTCCGGCAGGCGGTGGGCTTCTGTATGCATCGTATTTGACTTGGAATCAGATGTACTTTTTGACAATGTCGCTTGCTTCCTCTGTCGGAATGGACGAGGTCATAACCACATTGACATTCAGCTTTGCAGACAATTCGTCCACATCGAGAAGCATTTTTTCAAATTCGCTTGCTTGATTATCGCAAATTTTGAGTGCGGAATCCACAAAAAGATCTGTAATATCATGATTGCTTGCAAGAATTCCTGCGATAAAGCCATATAAAGTTTCTGCATCAAAAACGAGATATTCGTTGGTATTGATCAAACGGCACTGCGGCTTGATGTCATAACGCAGTTTGACACCCTTTTCAATGCAAACCACATCGCCGTGCGTTGTGTCGAGTGCTTGATTAACCATTTGAATCAAAACCTTTGTTTTTCCGGTGCCTTTGACACCAATCAGTAATTTCAACATATTTTTGAACCTCCGAAGTTATCGTTCATATTCATTATACCGCAAAATGTGTCTGCGGTCAAGAGGTTTTTGCAAATTTCTTTGCCAATCGGCATAATTTCCGCTCAATTCGTTGTCATGCGGGCACAATTCGGGTCAAGAACCGAGCCGTGCAAGCAATGCATCACGTTGTTTTTCGTATCCGGGTTTCCCGAGAAGCGCAAACATGTTCTTCTTATACGCCTCAACTCCCGGCTGATCAAACGGATTAACACCCAAAAGATACCCGGAAATTGCACACGCATATTCAAAGAAATAAATCATATAACCCACCGAGAACGGAGAGCGATCTTCCAGCTCAAGCAAAATATTCGGCACTCCACCGTCGACATGTGCAAGCAAAGTCCCCTGCATTGCGGTTTTTTGAACGGCATCGAGCTCCATGCCGGACAAGAAATTCAAGCCATCAATATTGGCAGAATCAAACGGCACCGGGAAGGAACAGTCCTGTTTTTTAACACTGAGAACGGTTTCAAACAAATCGCGTCTTCCCTGCTGAATATATTGCCCCAGAGAATGCAAATCGGTGGAAAAAATGACCGACGCGGGGAAAATGCCGCGATTATCTTTTCCTTCGCTTTCTCCGTAAAGCTGTTTCCACCATTCATTAAGCATCGCGCCATAGGGTTCATATGCTGCAAGAATCTCTACCGTTTTTCCTTTGCGATACAAAATATTACGAATCAGTGCATAACGACAAGCATCGTTTTCCGCATCAAGGTCTGCGGCAAAGGCATCCCGTGCATGCGCTGCTCCCTGCATGAGGGCGTCAATATCAATCCCGGCAACGGCAATCGGCAAAAGTCCAACCGCTGTCAAAACCGAATAACGGCCGCCGACATCATCCGGCACCACAAAGGTTTCGTAGCCCATCTCATCCGCAAAGGCTTTCAGCGTACCCCGTGCACGATCGGTTGTAACGAAAATACGCTCACGTGCTCCTTCTTTGCCGTACTTCTTTTCCAAAAATTCACGGAACACCCGAAAAGCAACGGCAGGTTCGGTTGTGGTTCCCGATTTGGAAATAACATTGATACAAACATCACGCCCCTCACAAATTGCAAGAAGCTCCTGCAAAAAAGAGGCACTGATATTGCATCCCGCATAATAAATATCGGGAGTATCTTTTTTTAGGCTGTTATAAAGAGGCGAACGCAAAAATTCAATGACAGCACGCGCGCCGAGATAGGAACCGCCAATGCCGATAGTGATAAAAACATCGCAGGTTTCTTTGATCTTTTGCGCACATACGCGAATTCGTGCAAACTCTTCTTTGTCATAATCGCGCGGCAGATCTACCCATCCGAGAAAATCCGCGCCTGCACCGGTTTTTTCCCGTAGCATTTTCTGTGCCGCTTGCAACATCGGTTTTCCGTTTTCATATTCTTCCGCTCGAATAAATTCGGTAAGATACCGATCTTCTAATCTCAGTGACATATTGACTTCCTCACTTCCTTACTTTTGTATCTATTATAGCGCATTTTGTCTTGGTTTTCAAGGTCTTGTGAAAGATTTTTTGATTTTTGGGAATATTTTTTTGCAATTATTTACCGCTTAGCCTTTTTCTCTCTATCGTTTTCGAACAGCAGAACGCTTTCCTTGCTCCCGCCGGCCCTATCAAGCATCAAATCAGAAGAAAATCGGCAAGCATACGGACGAATATTTCAAAAAAGCCAATACGCGCAACCGTTTTGGCGGCAAGAATATCGGTTCTTGCCAATTCCCGACCGTCCAATACATAAACGATCTGTCCGATGGCATCCCCCGCCTCAATCGGTGCGTAAAGTGAATCCGAGACCTCCACGCGACGTTCAATCCGTGCCGCATCTCCTTTGGGCAGTACACATGACCAGGCAATCGTATTTCCGACAACCGTGTCCTCTTTGCCCCCACGCAAATCAATCGGCTCGGTTGTTGCGGCAGGATCGCGATACAATTCAAATGCGGAAAAGCCCCAATCCAGTAAAGAAGCCGCCGTTTGATTGCGAATATCTCGCGTCGCCGCCCCCATAATCACACAAATCAAAGTCATACCGTCTCGCTGTGCCGTCGCGCTGACGCAAAAACCAGCCTTTGCGGTGGATCCTGTTTTCAGTCCGTTGCATCCGTTATAAAAGCGGACCAAGCGGTTTGTGTTGGTCAATCCGAATGCGCCGTCTCGCACACTGTCCATCCAGGTAGAGCTGAACTCCAAAATTTGCTCGTGCGCAATCAATGCACGTGACATCAATGCAATATCTTCCGCACTGGTTTTATGATTTTGCGCCGTATCATCCAATCCGTTGGTGTTTTCAAAATTGGTATGCTCCATTCCCAACTCTGTTGCCCGTCGGTTCATTGCACTGACAAATGCCGCTTCACTGCCCATTAAGTGCTCTGCCAATGCAACAGCGGCATCGTTTGCAGATGCAATTACCACGCTTTTCACCAAATCTCTGACACTCATCCGCTCGTTTTCTTTTAAGTAGATTTGAGAGCCGCCCATGGAACAGGCGTGAGCGCTTGCCGTCACCATGTCCTCCCAGCCGAGCTTTCCGCTGTCAATTGCCTCCATGACCAAAAGCAATGTCATAATCTTGGTTACCGAGGCGGGCGGCAAGGCTTCATCTTCATTTTTGGCATACAGGATTCGTCCCGTTGATGCCTCCATCAGCACACAGCTTTTGCAATCGGGGTCAAAGCCCGGTTCTCCTATCGGCACCGATTCCTGCAATTTATTATCCGCGGACGTTGCCTCTTTCTCTGCTGTCGCATCTGTCACGATACCACTTACCGCATCGGGCGTCGGCGTTAGAACCAATGCGTCTCCGACAGCAAAAGACGATACACAAAACAACTGTAAAACTAAAAGCGGAAAAAGAATACATGCCGTCACACGAAGAGACACTTTCTCAAACATAATCGCACCACCTTTCTTCAGGGTAGGTATCAAAACACTACCGCATGCAAAAATGATGCGGTAGTGCCCTGATTTTTTCGAGGGTACCCTATATCACATGATATGGTGCGACCGCCTGTCCGTATGCGACGCCGCAAAGATTCCTTTTCCGTTTATCTTTTCAAAAAGTGCGATCAACACCGATTTGCTTTCTGTATGCCGCAAAAGCGGACGGCAATGCATAAACACTGTCCATCTGCTCTCGCGTGGCAAAAACGGTATCGGTCGGCAATTCTCCGGTGCAAACGCCACGCAAAAGATATGCGTGCATATGCCATTCCACATGCGTAAACACATGCACGGCATCCTGCAAAGGAACAACGGTCTTTACTTGAAATCCATACCGTTCGGCTGCTTTTCTTACACTTTCTTCATCCGCATCTCCCGCAAGTGACGGAAATTCCCAAAGCCCTGCAAGCAATCCTTTTTCGGCACGGCGGTGCAGAAGATACCGACCGTTCCCTGCCGCTTCGGGCAATGCAGATATTGATGATTTTTCCGATATGCCCGACATTTCTTCCATCAAAAGCAATGTTCGCTGTTCCATTCGCCGCTTGGGCAATCCCGACCGTACGGGCAAACGGTCTGTACAGGCATTTTTGGCGGCAAAGCATTCATACTGCCACGGGCATTGCACGCATTTGGCTGCACCGTTCGGAATACAAAGCAATGCGCCCAATTCCATCAGCGCCTGTGTGAAATCTCCTGCGAATTCTTGCGGAATGGCATCTCGAATACATGCCGTTGCCGCCGCAACGGTTGAAGGCAGCCGAATATCGGCATTGCATCCCGTCATGCGTGTAAGCACGCGCATAACATTTCCGTCGACTGCAGGTGCGGGTATTCCAAAAGCAATAGAGGCAATCGCACCGGCTGTATAGGGTCCGATTCCGGGAAGCGTTTGCAATGCTTCAACCGATGCGGGCAGTTCTCCTTTATATTGATCGATTATCATTCGTGCCGCTTTTTGCAAATTACGTGCGCGACTATAGTAACCAAGTCCTTCCCACAGCTTCAACAACCGCTCGGTCGAAACCTCGGCAAGTGCTCGAATATCCGGCAATTCCGCAACAAACCGTTCAAAATACGGAATCACTGCTTCAACCCGTGTCTGCTGTAACATTACCTCCGACACCCAAACACGATACGGTGTGCACTCTCTCCGCCATGGCAAATCACGCTTGGCTCTTGCAAACCATAAAAGAAGCGTTTGAACGGATTCGGGAGACAAAGAAGCAAACAATGAATCTTGTTTCTTATTATTTTCGGGCTTTATTTCAAATTTATCCATATCAAAAAGCCTCTTCATGAGAAAGATAGCCGAGCGCATCCATCCAGTAAAGCACATGAGACGCAAAGCCGTGGTTACAACCGGCGGATGCCCCGACGTTTTCCCAAAGCGTTCCCGTGCGTTCCGCCATGTAGGAAAAATAACCGCGAATATTATCTGCAAGTACTTCTTTATAGCCGTAACGGCAAAGCAAATCCAAACGCAAATAATTGCCGATAAAAGCATTTGCCGGATAAATCTGCGGATACGTTCCCTTTTCGTATCGATCATATCCGAACTCTTCACAAAGAACACGCCAAAGAGTCGGATTCTTTGCAGGCGTAGCAACATCAAAAAAGAATGCATAATACTGACAAGATTCCGTGCACTCTCCGCTCAGAACCAACTTCCCGTCGTGTCGAACGGCATTATCGCAGAAAAAACCGCTCTCGGTTATTGCCATTTTTGCAATGGTTTGACGCAAGTCCTCCGCTTTGTCAAGCAAACTCGCATCGTCATACAGCTGACCGATTGCCTGCAAAAAGCCCGCATACAGCATGTTGGAAGCAAATGAAACATCTTGCACCAACTGATTGGATTTGGACCATTCCACAAAAACCCAAGATTGCAAATTTTCCAAAAGTCCGTATTCATTTTCGAAAGAACGGAAATAGGCAATCAACGCGTACATTTTTTCTCTTGCTTCCTTCACAAGCGTCCCGTCGTGGCTTCTTTCGTAATATTCCCGAAGTTCTATCGCATACCACATTGCCCAGTTTGGAATAAAGACCCCATCATAATGATCGGCAGGATAACACATGGGGAGCATTCCCTCAGGCAAGCAGGCAAATTGATCGGGCAAAAGAAAATTTTGTAAAAAAGCACGCTCGACCACCGATTTTCCTGTCAAAATATACTCAACGCGAGAGGTAAAAAAGCTATCGCAAAGCCATCCCGCACGTTCACGAGAGGGACAGTCCATATATATATCGACGGTATTGGCTCGGAATGTGCGCACTGCCGCGTCGTAAATTTGTTCCATTTGCGAGTCCTGCGGCAAAAAGCGGGTCTTAACCGCCGACAGCGGAAACGCAATTTCGCAAAGACGTAAATTGCACACATTGATTTCACAACCGACAGCCGCCAACCGTAAATAGCGCAGAACATAAGGTTCGGCACATGTGACACGATAGGTTCCCTTTTTCAATAAAAAAGTAACAATACTTGACGTACCCAGGCGGAAACAATCAACTGTCCCGTCTTCTTTTAAAACCTCGTCAAAAAGCAAATACAAAGCACCGTCTCCGCCGGCTGTTATCTCTAATTCAAAAATACCGGTTTGATTGACACCCATGTCCAAGTCCACATAGGTATCGGCTGCAATCATTATTTGGGAAATTTGATTCGCTTTTTCGCCCGCACAGACAACGGGAAGTAAAAAATCCATCTTGCCCACTTCGCGATAAGAAGCAAATTCCAGTTCTTCTTCGCGGTATCCTTTGAGCTTATCCCCGATCGTGGTTACTTCGCGAGAATTATAGTAATGCGTTTTTTCCGAGTATGCAATTTTTCCTTCTTGCAAAAGTTTAGTGGGATAAAGACGGCTGTATTCTCCGTACGGAACCGCACGGTCAATAAAAATCTTGTCTTCGGTCTGTTCAATCGGTACTTCTCTGCCTACGCCTCCACATTCAAATGCAAAAGCATTTTTATCCAAACGATAGGTTTCAACAAATGGACGCTGAAAAGAATATCTTTGCACACGCATCAAACGCTCTTCACATGCATACGCAATAAATGCCATGTCTCGGCTCGATGCTCCCGTATAAGCAATTGCTTTTCCGTTTTGAAGCAATTCGGCGCAAAGAAAAGACGGCTGATCCAAAGTCGCAAAAGAATTGACATTATATCCGGCAACACGAATTGCCACTGTGTTTTGTCCGTCTTCCAAAAAACGATTCAAATCCAATCGATCGACACGATAATATCCGTGTGCGGTGCGTGCAGGACCGTAGGCTATCAAGGCTCCGTTTATAAGTACAATGTATGAGGAGCTGCCTGCCAACGTCAAAGAAATCGGCAATGTCCTTTCTGCAGCGCTAAAATCAATTGTATGCACAAAGGATACGGTTCGATTTTTTTGCGTCTGCGTCCCCGCCTCCCAAATCGGAAGCGCCTTTTGGAAACGGAAGCATTCGTTGCTTTCAAAAATCATGGTTTTTATCCTTTTCCCTTTCTTTTTTCGTTATTGCCAAATATCGATACCTTTTACGACATTGTCAATCAATTGGCGTCAATGCAAATCAACATAACACTGTATTTTCCAAGTGCCAAAGAAACATGCACACGTTCACGGATCAATGTCATGGTATCTACTTCCGATAAATTGCGAGTGCCGTCCAAAAGACAGAGTTTTGCAACACAAACATGATCGGTAGGCAGTCCTTCAATCAAAAGCTCGGTCCCGCCACCGCGAAAGGAAGAAAGCAAGATTCCCATATGCTTGCCATCCGTCGATCTTGCCGCCATTGCATAAATGCCGTCCCCGACACAACGCGTTTCCGCACAATTCCCCATACGGTACAGAGATGCATACGCAAGAAAAGCGTAGTAGGGCTTTTGCGGATTTCCAAATCGGTCGAACAGTCCGCAAAAACGTGATGAGGGCTGTGCATCAAAATAGCAAGCAGCTTGCACGCCAGACGCTTGCATTCGCGTCATAGCCGCAACACAAAAAGAGGCACCGATACAGCCCGAAAGCCCATCAAATAATTCCTTGGCTTTTTCGCTGTATTTCCCTTCACGATTTTCGGCTATATCCCGTGCCGATACCGCAAAGGGGTATTCCAAGCCGAAATAGTTCCATTCACACAAATAAAGCGGCAAATTCGGATATCCGCAAGCCGCGGCACGCTCCGCAAAATCGCGCGCTGTGAAAACAATTTGCTCGGGGTTCGTCGTAAGCGCATGAAAAGACAAAAAATCAAGCGGCGTTTTTTCTTGCTCACAAAGAGAAAGAAAGGTTTTTGCCATCTCCCCGCACCCCGCAAACGACATGCCGCCGACAAGCAGAGACTTGTCATAGGCTTTGATGGCAGCTGCCGCCGCCGCATAAAGCGCATGCGCCTGTTCCGGAGAGCCGTTCGCAAATGACGGGCATCGGCCGTCGGACAAATATAAATCCGGTTCGTTCCATATCTCCCATCGACGAATTCCATAGTGAAATCCGTTTGCCCAACCGTCATTATAGTGGCGAATAATATGCACGCAAATTTTTGCCCATTTTGAAACATAACGCGGCGGACGTGCCGTGCGACAGATGCCGCTCGGATCCGGACTTTCTCCCAATCGATAAATCACCTGCGCACCGCACGCAACCGCCGCGGCAACCAAATTGTCCGTATACGAAAAATCGTAATTCTCCGCATCATTTTCGTTCAGTTCAAAGACGGGAAACACACGGGAAACATCTACAAAAGCACCCGCCCCGTCGGAAAGAGTTCGATGAAGCCGCACAAACGGGACATCCATTTCACGATAATAATTCGTAAGGTTCCCACCGTCAAACAGCGGTGACCCGCACAGCCCGTGCAACGGCATCACTTCACCGCGCAGATTGCCGAAGTTAACACGTACGCCTCTCATCGTCTCTTTTTCCATACGATTTCTCCTTCTCGTTTTTCTTTGCTTTTTCTGTTTTCCCTCTATTGCCTTATTTTACACCGCTGTCACTGCCCGCCAAACAATTCTCGGGGCGCCCTTTTAGAATTCCGACTCTTTCGAAACGCAAAACCGATATGCGGTTTTATGCGTATACGGTTTTCCGGGTTCTACGGTGCAAGCGGTAAAGCCCGCATGGTTCATACTGTCGGGCATACGTTCGGTTTCAAGGCAAAAAGCATTCTGTGCGCCCTGCGGAAATCCGCCCTTGAGCGGATGGGCAACATTGGTCAGAAAATTTGCCGTGTAAAATTGCACACAAGGCTGATCCGTATACAATTCCATGACACGTCCGCTGTGAGGGTCCCGAACGCGCCCGCGCAAAATCGGCTCGCGCTGTTCTCCGCCTCGGAAGCAAAAACAATGGTCATAACCGCCCGCTAACTTCAAATCGGGATCGGAAAGAACAAAATCCTTGCCAATCTCTTTTTCTCGGGTAAAATCAAAAGGCGTTCCGAGGACGCTGCGTATTTCGCCTGTCGGAATCAACCCACTGTCGGTAGGCAGATACGCATCCGCATCCAACCACAAGCATTGTTTCTCAATCTTCCCCGACGCAAACCCACGCAAATTGAAATAGGTGTGATTGGTCAAGTTTATCACGGTTTTTCGATCTGTCTCTGCATGGTAAGAAATTGAAAATGTATTATCTTCGGTCAATTGATAGGTAACACCGATTTGCAAAGTGCCGGGGTAGCCTTCTTCCCCATCTGCCGAATTTAAAGTGTAAAGAACAGTATTCTCTCCCTCTTCGCTGTAATGCCATACCCGATGACTGTATCCGATATTGCCACCGTGTAAATGATTTTCTCCGTTGTTTTTCGCCAACTTGTAAGATACCCCATCCAATGAAAAGGAGCCTTTTGCAATACGGTTTGCCCATCTGCCAACCAATGCCCCGAGATAACCGTCTCCCTGCTCGTAGTCCGACAGCCCGTCATAACCGCAAACCACATCGCAAAAAACACCGTTTCGATCGGGAACAAACAACGATTGTACCGCGCCACCGTAGTCAATTACGGTAACACGCATCCCTGCCGTATTTTGCATTGTATGCGCATAAACATTTTCTCCCGTCAGCGCTGTTTTTCCGAACAAATAGGTTGTAATGCTCATTTTTGTCTCTCCGTTCAACTTCTCGAAATTTCACCGTGTACCAAGGTAACCGGTCGGATTTTTCTCCTGCCAATGATAAGCATCTCGACACATATCTTCGATGCCGTATTTTGCACGCCATCCCAGAACCTGCGCAGCCTTGGTCGGGTCCGCATAGCATTCATCAATATCCCCGTCGCGACGCGGACCGATCACATACGGAACGGTTTTTCCCGAGGCTTTTTCATAAGCATGAACAATATCAAAAACCGAATACCCGATGCCGGTCCCGATATTGTATACCTCGGTTCCGTGCACCTTTCTTGCGCGTTCCAATGCGGCAAGATGCGCTGTTGCCAAATCCACAACATGAATGTAATCGCGCACGCCCGTTCCGTCGGGAGTGTCGTAATCGTTTCCGAAAACGGTCAGATACGGCAATCTTCCCGCCGCAACCTGCATCACATATGGCAAAAGATTGTTAGGAATACCGTTCGGGTCTTCACCAATCAATCCGGACGGATGCGCACCGATCGGATTAAAATATCGCAAAAGGGACACACTGAAGGTCGGTTCCGCAACACAAAGGTCGGTCAAAATGCGTTCGATCATATGCTTGGTTTCTCCATAAGGATTGGTTGTCCCTCCCGTCGGAAAATCTTCACAAATCGGCACACTTGCGGGCTTTCCGTAAACGGTTGCCGAGGAGCTGAAAACAATGGTTTTTACACCGTGTGACAGCATACAGGCGCAAAGCTGCAGTGTTCCGTTTACATTATTGTAGTAATAAGCAAGCGGTTTGTGCACCGATTCCCCAACCGCCTTAAACCCTGCAAAATGAATACAACTTTCAATCTGCGGATTCTCATCAAAAACACGATCGAGCGCGGCACGGTCGTTCAAATCAACCTCATAAAACGTAAAATCCTTTCCCGTAATTTCGCGAATACGGTCAAGAACGACAGGGTGACTGTTGGAAAAATTATCGACGATCACCAATTCCTCGTCTGCCTGCAAAAGTTCTACACAGGTATGCGAACCGATAAATCCGGCACCGCCCGTAATTAAAATAGACATAACCAATTCTCTCCTTTCAATCTTTTCTTAGATGCACTCAGATATATTTTTTGATGATGGCGTCCATCAACGGCAATTTGACCTCCATGTCTCGCACAAGTTTGAATTGATTGCGCGCACGGTCCAAATTGTGTTGCGGATAGGAAATGCGGAAATAAGTGTCCCCGTTCAAATAATCGGTCAAAAACCGAATACCCGTTTCAAGAGTCAAAATCAATGCACCCATCGGCATGTCCCGAATTTCTTCTTCGGTTAGCGAATGGTCCAAGCCGCTGATAAATCCGGATGCAAATGCGTCAAACATTTCAAGTCTCATATAAACCGCGTTCAAATCGGTTTCATCCTCGGAAGCACTGGATGCACCGAATCGAATACTGTCTCCGAAATCGCAAAGGACAGACCCCGGCATGACGGTATCCAAATCAATGACACAAAGCCCTTCCATACTTCCCCGATCCAATAAAATATTGTTTAACTTGGTATCGTTATGTGTCACTCGAAGCGGCAAACGCCCATCGGCTATGCGTTCCATAATATAGGAACAGGTCTGTTCCCGTTCCGTAACAAATTGAATTTCTTCAGACACCTGCCCCGCTCTTCCGGCAAGGTCCCGTTCAACGGCAGTCATAAAATCATGATAACGAGAAACCGTATCATGAAAATGAGGAATGCTCTCATGCAGCAATGTTGCATCAAAATCCGCAAGCTGTCGCTGAAAATGCCCGAAAGCATATCCAACCTTGGCAAACATTTCGGGAGATTCCACAGTCTGCAAGCAAACCGTTCCTTCCGTAAATTCGTACATGCGCCATACTTCGTCCGCCTCGGTGTGAAGTAAAAGATCCCCCGATGTTGTCGGCACAATAATAAGCGTCCCTCGCTCGCTGTCTCCGCCGCTTTCGATTAACTTTTGTCGAATATGTGCGGTTACGCGGGCGACATTTTCCATAACGCCGTCCGGATTGCGAAAAACCGATGTATTGATTTCTTGCAAAACATAACGATGCGGACTGCGAACGCCTCCCGCACAGGTGACAAAAAAGGTTTGGTTGATATGTCCCGTGCAACACTCCTCTGCCGTACACGGTGTACCGTCGGTTACAAAAGAGGAGGCAATGCGCAACGCGGTTTCAATTGTACTGTTCATTTTTCATCCTCCCACAAATGTTCGGGATATTCTCCCGCCAAAATCATCTGTTGCACCGCTTGGGTCAAATCGGATTTGTCTTCTGCGTATGTCACACCATGCCAAACCGCATTGGTATGCATAACCGTCACTTTGCAGTGTCCCGCTTGAAGCATTCTGCCAACCGTCTCGGGCAAAAAACATTCACTTTTCAGCTCTTTCGCCGCGTCACTGTGAATAAAGACATCAAAATCCGATGCAAAATGTGTCACGGCATCCGCACCGAATCCCCAACAGTTCATGGATACAACAGTATCGCCGGACATTGGAAGCGGAGTTGTGCCGTCAAGGCAAACTGCGTTCTGGCCGTCGCGGGCAATCTTTTTGCGTTCTGTGATGGCAAGTAAATGTTGATGTGTGTCCACCTTACATTCCCCACGCGATACCGTTCCGAAATCGGTCAAGGTATTGCGCAAGCAATAACCTACCATACAGTAATTGCCGCAAAGAGCATTTTCGGGTTGCCGCAAAAACTCCGCCAATCGGAAAAAGGTTTCTCTGCCGTAAAAATCATCGGAATTGATAACCGCAAAGGGCTCGGTCAGATATTCTCGTGCCGCAAGTACCGCATGCGTTGTTCCCCACGGCTTTGTGCGCCCCTGCGGTACCGTGCAATCGCTCGGAATATCCGTTTGCTCCTGAAATGCGTAAAAAGTGCGAATATACTTGGAAACGCGCTTCCCTATAGTATCTCGAAAAACATCATAATGTTCGCGTTTAATAATGAAAACAACCTTATCAAATCCTGCACGAATGGCATCGTAAACAGAAAAATCAATAATAAAATTGCCGTCTTCCGTAATCGGATCGATCTGCTTCAGACCGCCATACCGAGAACCCATACCTGCGGCAAGAACAGTTAATATCATACTTTCGGTTCCTCCCCGTTTCGCGCTTTTCCGTGCGGAATGCAGCGCAATTGGCTCGACCTTCGATCGAAAACATGTGTTTCGTTATCCGAATACAGTCGATGCCTTTCCTTTTATTATACACTATTTTGCCGTGTCTGTCCATAGAAAATAATAAATTTAATATTTTTTTATATTTTGGTTGTTTTTCGAATCTGTTCTTTGGCACGGTGTCATTTATCGGTCTGCTCTCTCTTGACAACCTTCGGTATTTATGGTATACTGATTCTGCAAATAAAAGCTATCCGATTCGGAAGGAAGTATTTATGGAATTACTTGTTTTTTTAGAATCTCTGCGCAATCCCGTTTGCGATTTTTTGGCAAGTGCAATCACGTTTTTGGGTGACGGTGCCTTTTATGTGATTGTCGGTGTTCTTTTCTTGTGGTGCGTAGACAAATATGACGCTTACTATATCCTGTGCACGGGTTTTATCGGCACCTTATTCAATCAAGCGCTCAAGCTGATGTTTCGTATTCCGCGTCCATGGGTGCGCAATCCGAATCTAACCATTGTGGAATCCGCAAGAGCCGGCGCGGAAGGATATTCCTTCCCCAGCGGTCATTCGCAGAATGCGGTTTCTACGTTTGGAGGAATTGCCGTTATTCGCCACGAAAAGGCGGTGCGCATTCTTTGCATTATCATTGCCTGCTTGGTCCCTCTTTCCCGCATGTATCTCGGGGTGCATACACCGCTTGATGTATCGGTCGGCGCGTGCAGTGCGCTGGTGTTGGTTTTGCTTTTGCGTCCGCTCTTTTCTGTCGCACGTCACCGTCCGCATCTGCTTCATCTGTTGTTCGGCTGTATGGTCATTTTGGGAATTGCATATCTTTTATACACATATCTTTTCCCGTTTCCCACAAGTACGGATGCCGTGCATCTGTATGCAGGCAGAAAGAACGGATGGTTGTTGCTTGGCAGTTCGAGTGCACTTTGGCTTTTCTTTACACTTGACCAATGCTTGATTCATTATTCTCCCGCCGCGCCCTTACCGAAGCAATTGCTCAAACTTTGTCTGGGTCTGCCGATTGTGCTCGGCGTCATGGAAGGGTTCAAATATTTGATGATCGCTTTGCTCGGCTCCGAAACCTATACCGCCGCCGTATGGCTGGAAGGCATCCGATATTTCCTGACAACAGGAGCTGCCGGCGCATGGACGCTAACCTTTCCATTGTTTGCACAGAGCAAAAAAACTCCTTGAAACAATCTCATCCCCTATAAAAAAACGGTCGTGTCCGCTTCTGCAATGATGTCGGGCACGGCCTTTTTCCTTGCACATAACGACAGCTGTCCTCATATATTGAAATCGTAATAGGTTTTCTTTTTTGTCTTCAAATCCACAAAATGTCGCAGTACGACATTTTGTGTGTCTTGTCGTTCTCCGATTTGCAATATTTAAGACATAGTTTGCCGTTCGTCGCCTTTTACTTGACGATAATCGTTAGGCGTATGTTTGCAAGAGTCGTGTCGTACATCGTTTTAATACGACACGCGTCGACATAATAATATTTTTTTTGAAATTAATTGTAAATATTTCGAAATATCTATTGACAACTTTTTCGACTTATGATATAATATAAATACGCGCCACACACACGGCAAATTACATTTCTCGACATGGTTCTAAAAGACCGATGCGACAAAATGACACTTCACAAGAAAGGGAATCTCACATGCTCGCAAGGGCATCGATTTACGGTACGTCTCATGAACAGCTTACATATTCAAGGCGGTCAAAAACTCAACGGTGACGTTATGATCAGCGGCGCAAAAAACGCTGCTCTTCCCATCCTCTATGCAACCATTTTGACCGGTGACAGTTGCACGATCGATAATATTCCCTATGTCAGTGACATTCTCAAATCTTTGGACATTTTGGAAATCATGGGTGCAAAAATCACAATGCACACGCGCAACTCGGTTACAATCGATACCACAAACGTCCTTCCCTGCACCTCGCCGCAAGAGCTCGCAAGTGAAATTCGCGGTTCCACTTATCTGATTGGCGCGGAAATCGGCCGTTTCAAAAAAACATGTGTTGCCCGTCCGGGCGGATGTGTTATAGGCGGTCGTCCGATTGATCTTCACATCAAAGCCATGGAAGCACTCGGCGCGGAACTGACAACCGAAAACGGTTATGTGGTCGGTAATGTCCCCGGTCGTTTGGTCGGCACAACCATCAATTTTGACAAGGTGTCGGTCGGCGCTACCATTAACGCCATTCTTGCCGCTGCTATGGCAGAAGGAACAACCATCATTGAAAACGCAGCTCGTGAACCGCACATCGTTGACCTTGCCGTTTTCTTAAATAAATGCGGTGCTTCCATTTCCGGCGCCGGAACCTCCACCATTCGCGTACGTGGTACCACCCATTTGCACGGTTGCAGACACACCGTCATTCCGGACATGATTGAAGCCGGAACATACATGGCAGCAACAGCCGTAACCGGAGGAAAGGTTACCCTTCGCAATGTAATTCCCAAGCACATGGAAGCCGTCAGCATCAAATTGCGTGAAATGGGCGTGACCGTACTGGAAGGTGACGATACTTTGACTGTTATTGCAAGCGGTCATTTGCGCGCCACCAAATTGGAATCTGCTCCTTATCCCGGATTCCCCACCGATATGCAACCGCAATTCGGTGCTCTGCTCTGCTATGCAAGAGGCGCAGGAATCATCAAGGAAACCATATTTGAAAATCGTTTTCGCTATGTAGATGAATTGCGTAAAATGGGCGCGGAAATCGAAGTTGCAAACAATATTGCTCTTGTCAGCGGCAGTGCCCATATGACAGGTGCACACATTGAATCTCCCGATCTGCGTGCCGGTGCGGCTCTTGTGATTGCTGCTCTTGCCGCAAAAGGCGACTCCGTTATTACCAATGTCGACGAAACCATTGAACGCGGCTACTACAATATAGTCGGAAAGTTACAGGCACTCGGTGCACACATTGAAAAGGTCGAACATACAGAAAAAAAAGAAACCAGGTCGGACGAACTCTATCACCGTCGACTCGGTTAATCGTACAAAAAGGGCTGTTGCCGGTGAAAATCGACAGCAGCCCTTTTGAGGAACCGCTGATTGATTCGGTGGCACATCTTCGGCACATCTTTTTCCTCCTGCTTCTTGCCGAAAAACGCGAAGTACCTCAAATCAGTGTTTCCTTAAAATTGCAAAAACGGAATTTTTACTTCCCCATCAAATAATCAAATCGCGCCGTTGTGCAGCCGGCAGACTGCACAACGGCGCGATTCCTTTTTTGTTTCGGCATCAGATGTAATTTGCGGTATATACAAATCCGCTACATGAATTCTTATTACAGCTCGGTGTCAATGCCGAAAACAATTCCATGAAACCGCACAACTCTTCTTATAAAAATTACACAGCCTCAAGGCTTGCAAATTCTACTTTAAAAAGCATGCTAAAGTCAGTTTGGATTCAATGTAATAAGTTCGTTGGCAAAATCTTCTCCAAGCCAATTGCTATAATCATAAGCACGAAATGTAAACGCAATTTGCTCAACCGTCGAAATCTCATTTTCTTCCAACTTGCTGTTAGCCCAATTTACAGATCCAAAGGCACACTTCCCTGCAATAACCGACTCGGCATAGTAGGGATTTATCATAAACCCGTTAATAGACTCGTTCTCTGTGCAAAACATGACTTTCTTATCGGTTTTGTTGACCAAAAACAAATCAATCGTATACCCCAAAATACTATTGTTTTCATATCCAATCACGGTAACGGTTACATATTCATTGTCAATAATAATCTGATCGGAGTCCTTTGATTCTCTGACAAATGTACTTGCATTCTCTTCACCGTACGGATAAATATGCACAGTCTCATAAACGACTTCATCTTCAAGCCAATTGTCACTGTTATAGACACGAAATGTCAATTCGATGTCGGTATAATCCCCCACATTATTCTTTTCCAATTTGCTGTCCAAAAAGCAAATGTCATCGTTCGCTTTTTTTCCTGCGGCAACAGTTGTTGCAAAAAACGGATCGCATTGAACACCGTTGATTGCTGCGCTCTGCACGGAAAAGACATAATCTTTTTCCGTGGACTTGTTTTCCAATTGCACTTTCAGCGTAAAGCCGAGCAAACTGTCGGGATGAATTTCGGTGATTTTGATCATACATTCCTGATGATCGACTACAACCGTTTCGCTGAAGTTTAATTCTTTCTTTTTGGCAGTTGTTTCGTCATTTTTTGTCGACTGTGCCACTGTCGTTTGTTCTCCCGTCGGTCCTTCTTGAATGCAAGACACAAGCGAAAAAAGCAACATAAGCACAAGAAGCAATATTGTAAATCTCTTCATTGTTATTTCCTCCTCTTGTAAATTAAAAAGTGTGTGCAACCGAAGCTGCACACACCGAAAAGCGCGACTCCGATTGTCGCCAAACAAATCCTAAACACAAGAGGGATGCCCTATTGCCATTCAAGTGGAAATCGCGTTTTTGCCGAATTCGAATGAATGGCACGCCAAAAGGATACAAAACCCCCTTGGAATACAGGGCTTCGCCTTCCGATTTGTGTTTATTAGATTTGTTTGGCAAATGTATTATACCACACATTTTTACAAAATACAAGTCTTTTTCAAAAATATTCGATTTGGAGTTGTTTTTAGTGCTTGCGGCAATCGCACGCCATAATAAAAGACAGTTCACGCGCAAGCATCAAAAAAGCAACTCGGAAGCCTGCATCGGCAAGAATCCGAGTTGTTTTTCTTATCTGTTCATTTGCAATGATACATAGTCGGGCGCATTGCGTCGAATCACTTGCAAACTTGCTTATACGTGATACACGTAGTCCTTTTTACGGGGCTTTTCGGGCGGCAGTTCGCCGGCAGGATAACCGAGAATGCAATGACCGATCCCTTCGTAATCACCTTGAATTCCCCACAAACGGAGCAGTTCTTTTCCTTCGGGAGAATCAAACACTTCTCTGGCACGGTGAATCCAACAGCTTCCCAAGCCTTCCGCATGCGCGGCAAGCATCAAATTCCCCATAACCAGAGAGCCGTCATAAATGTGGCACGGATTGGAACGATCGGCAAGAACCACCACAACAACCGGTGCTCCGTAAAACGGATCAATATCCGTTTTTCCCATCACCGACGCATTCATCACGCGCAAGCGTTCACGCACTGCGGGGTCGGTTACCGCTACCATGATGGCAGATTGCCGATTCATCGCACTTGCGGCATAGGTGCCCGCTTCCAAAATCCGCTCTAAAACGGCGGGAGGGACGGGACGACTTTCATACTGTCGTACACTTCTGCGAGATTTTATTTGATTCAGCATTTGGTTCATTGTGCAATTTCTCCCTTGCCCTCCAAAATGTTGGAAGTAATATACTCTACTCCCCATTCGGTCAACTGTTCTGCTCGCATCGGGTCATCTACCGTCCAGCAATTGATTTTGATCCCCGCACGGTGGAAGGCATCGATCCGTTCCTTATCCAGCGCCGTATGTATTATATCAAGATCAATTTGATCTGCCTGTAAACGTGCAATCATCGCATCGCTGTTGTCACCGGTTAAAAATTGACAGTTTGCTTGCGGCAAAACACCACGCACTTTTAAAAGATTTTCGTAATGGAAGGAAATAAAAATGATACCATCAAGATAGTCTTCATTCCGAATGACGGAAATCAAATCGGCAATCTCTTCTTCGGTAAAAACACTTTTAAGCTCCAAAACACCGATCTTTCCGTATTTTTTGCAAATACGGACATATTCCTGCGGCGTCGGCAAACACAAATCCCCACGGCGTTTACCGTCTTTGTCAAAAAGACGAACCGCTCGCAAGGTAGAAAGCGTAACACCTTCTACCGAAAAATCGTCTCCGCCCACTCGTGCAGGATTTCCGTCGTGAATCAAAATAAACTGTCCGTCCGCGGTACGCCAGACATCTGTTTCAATTCCAAAATAACTACGGTTACCCGCCGCCACAAAAGCGGCACAGGTGTTTTCACATTCCAGTCCGCTGACACCGCGGTGTGCGATCGTACGTGCATTATGATTGTCATATTTTACGGTATTGTTCAACATTTTTCTTCTCCTTGAGTGTTATAACTTATTTTATTTCCGACAAACAATTACACACATGTTGCATGATCGGAAACGCCCTGTTTTTTCTTTTGAATATGAAAAGCTACACTGTGCAATCCGCTGTCAAGAAAACTATACCCGTCCGTCCAACCGTCGCCGCGTGTAACAAAGTTCCCCGGTCCGTAATTCCCTGCCAATGCGGGAATCTGATGCAGAGGTCCAAACAGATTGCGTCGCGTGCCTACCACCGTAACTTCAATCGATGCACCGCTCCGCACTGCTTCCGTGACATCCGCTTGGTACGGATCCCAACCAAGCACCGTCGTTTTGCCGCAAGCGGTGACTCGAATACAGCCTGCAAACGGCGCATTCGGAGACAAAACAATTCGGTCTCCCTTTGAAATATCTCCCGCATACATTTCCGGTGTCAGACAATAGGTCAAATTTCCCGAATAAAACGGTCTGCCGTATTGACCGAGATTTCCAAATCCGATTGTCGTTTGCTCTGCAGTCAGTACTCTGGTATGAGGGGCATCGATTCGAACACCGAAGTTTCCGCATAGATACAGCGCCTCAATATTGGTGGTACGCATAAAGTCGACCGAAACCGTCACGGTATTTTTCCCCGGATGCAATACGCCCTTGGGAATCGGCATCTTTTTGAAACAATCGTCAATCCAAAAATCGTTGACATCACCTGCAACAAGTGCGGTCCCATTGACAGCATAACGGTTATATTCGGGACGTTCGCCCGCTAAAAACAGCTCTCCGCTCGGCAACTCGTCAATATAGAAATCATACGCCAATTCAAGTGCCCCATAGCACTTTTTATCGTGTAATTTAGCAAACCACGGCTGAAGCATTTCTCCGCCGCGATGCTCAATGCCAAATGAATCACGTACCAAGCGATCTGCACGTAAAACTTCGGTTTCCTCATGCCATTCGCCATCTGCCTGTCGCCAACGACAATAATCAAGCACACAAACATTGGTTTCATCCGCACGAACGGCAAACGATAAATTCTCCGTATTCGGAACAAAGGTATCAACCGTCGTATACGTTTCAAAAGGAGGTAATGCTTCTTCCCGATCGGTTAAAACAAAACAAAGCGTGCCTGCCGCCTCTATATCAAATGAAACGACTCCATGATCACGGTCAAATGAAAGCAAATGATCTGCCGTGTATCTCTTCCCGCTTGTAAAGTCCCACACGCAAAGGTGTGTGTGTTGCTCTTTGCCAAGGTGCAAGACAAGATTCTTTTTCCCGTTCTTTCGGTCGGTATTCAGCAAAACAATGGCGCGATCTCCTCCGTCAAACTCCCGACGCTCCTGCAAAAAGACATCGGTTACTTCCGCATTGTCCGCATCAGTCACACGCAAGTGCTCTCCCAGCGCATCGCGCACCGCACTCACAATTGCCTGTTCTTCAAACGGAACCGATTTGCTCTTTTCTCGCAAACATTCCGGTTCATCGGAGAGGACGGCATCAACATATTTCGGTGCATCGCCCGCAAAAATCACTTGCCCGCCACGAGACAAAAATGCATGTAGAATACGCAAAGTAGAAGGACGAATCGTTAACATATTCCCGACGACAACAACACGGTAAAGCGCTTGTCCGATTCGCAAGACCGGCGTCCCGTTTGTATCTGTTTCAATCCGCCACCTATCTTGCATCATCTGCTCTTCTCCATAGTCAAAATCGATATGGTTTCCGATCAGAATGTGGAAAAGCTGTGCGTATCGCCGTTCATACGGTGCCACTTCCTCGGATACATTACTAATCCAATGTGCCCAACCCATATACGCTTGACAAAATACCGATTCAATCGGATTGAGTACCAGAACATCGCAACCGGGTTTGCCTTCACTCATAACAAAACCGAATCTCGCAAAATAACTTTCCACAAAATCATAATCATGATACCACGGCGACTGATGCAGGATGGAAGCAGGGTAATCGCGTTTTGATTCCCCTTCCATAGTGTACCATGAGAGATGCTGACAGCGCAAATTAATCCCGAACAACGCCTGCCAATCTCCTACGGTTTTATGCGATTTGAAATTAAACTGCCACCCCGTACAACCGTAAAGCTCGGACAAAAGCCACTTCTTTCCCAATTGCCGTGCAGCGGATGAAAGCTGCTTGACAATCCAATAGCAGGTATTATATTCTGAAAGACAATCCACGCCCGGATACTCCATATGCTCGTAAAAACGCATTAGCGAACCGTTCGGCACAACCTGATTCATCAACGAATCTTCGTGCAGAACATGCCCTGTAAAAATCATTCCGTGACGGTTGCACCAATCGTTAATCGGTTTTGCAAAACGTTCAATAAACAAATTATTGGCAAGGTCAATATAATGAAGCTTGATCGGACGCACCGTTTCTCCGTTGGGGCGGTAAAAGAGCTCAGGCAAAATCGGTCTTGCATCGTAACCGTAGCGTTTCTCAAATTCCGAGAACAAATCATCGGTCCAGCACATAGCGCAACTTCTCACACCGTCAGATTCGCGTGCATTGTCAAGGCAATGTCCTCTGTGAGGTTCATCCGAAAAGATACCGCGAATGGTCGTTCCGATACGATCCCCGCAATGTCGCACATATTCTTCATGCGTCAACTCTATGAACTTGTCCACCGCTTTTCTGCTCATAGTATCGATATAAGTAGTCCCGTTATAATTGGAGCTCGGCGCGTTGGGGATGATTCTAAAATGCAACACCTTCCAGTTCCCCGGTGCGTCGGCGTATTGCTCTTTTTGCTTTGCAATTACCTGCTCCGCATTTTCCCCTTCTTTGACCTCGCAATAGCCGTACAGGCAAACACCGTCCACCTTGCCGACAAAAACAGAAAATGTATCCTCTCCGAATCCGCTGAAATTTGCAGGATCGGTTTCGTAAACATAAATCGATTTCATGCGATATTGCGGATCTACGGTAACCTTGCCGCCTGCAGAACCGGAAGGCCATCTGTCTTCATCATACAGCCAAACTTCCATCCCTTCCTTTGTTCCTGCATCTGCTACCCGATTGATCAAATCAAACCATTCCTCGCCCAGATATTCGGTTATCAAGCCTGCTCTGGAATGCATAAAATAGCCTCCCAAGCCCATCTCTTTCATAACACCAACCTGTCGCTCCAATTCCTCTCCGCGCAATTCCCCGTTCCACGACCAAAACGGTTTTCCGCGATAGGCAGCACCCGGATTTTCAAAGGTGTGCAAAAATTCTCGATGTTCCATTTCTTTCCAGCGCAATTGAACCGTCCCCCGCCGAAGATTCAATTACACGATCCTTTCTAAAAAATATTGGATATAACCGGGATATTATTACTGCAACGGAGAACAGAGAGACGCCGGGGAGCGACCTAAGTACCGATGCAGGTTCGACCAAAAAGGAGATAAATTCTCCCCAAAACGCTGATAGGGTCTAACAACACAGCATATATGACCAATGCGCTGTTTTTTACAGTGAAAATTTCCTTAATTTTGTCTGTCTCACTTCCTATCATGTAGTTTGCTGTCCGTCACAAATTTCTTGAAATACCCTTTCCCCCAATTAAAAGCATACGGGGAATTTTTGTTAAGCGTAATCTTTTCCGGCAATTTCAACGAAACGCCTCCGAGAATAATTCCGCAAACGATACCGAGGAGCCATTGCCACCAATACGGTGCATCTGTCGAAAAGGACACGATAATCGCAACCGCAACGGGTAAATAACCAAATACCGTAGTGAATAATCCGGGATTATATATCGTCCTTTTTCCGTCCCCTTTAAAACGTTTATATGAAAAGATTCCGCCTTTTGTATGCCCGAAAATTTCTGCAATACACAAAAACAACTGCATAACAAGAAAAATAGGATTAACACCTATGCAAAGCACCACAATTCCAAAAATAATTCCTATAAAATTGGTGAACATATCGGATAACTGATTCATCGGATACCTGTCCGGAATTTCCGAGTTTGTCATGATGTTATACATATAATGGAATCCGCCCGGAAATCGCCATTCTTCTAATACATGTAAAGGTAACAAGGCAGTGGCAAAGGCAAATATCTTTGTTTGCAACGACCAATTGTTCCATTGCATAATCAAAGCACCGATCAATATACCGCTGATAAACGTAATAACATACAGCCAAATAGTAAGCCATGCCTTATATATTCTTTGCATACAACTCCCCCCTTCATAAATCGATATTTAAATTTCCCCAAAAATTTGTGTCAATCACCAACAACAAAAATGTAAAATTTTATCTCCGACTTGATATTTCTCTATCGTACGTGTTCTAAAATCGGCAGGTGCCTCGTATGCCTTTTTTCGAAAGATTTTCCCGTTTTCATCTTCAATCGTAAGATATATTTGGTCTTTTTTATACAACTGTTTTCAACTGAGTTTGACAGGGGATTTACTGTCTAATACGGTCAAAAATACGGCACCGATTTTATTATACATTCATTATAACAGATAATTGTTTCAAAAACAAGTCTTCAGGCAAAAAATATTCTCAACTTTTACGCAATAAAGTTATCCTCTCACTCCTTAAGCGTTTCTGCCGATTTTATCAATTTTACCGATGTGATTTATACTGCGGTTTCTCTTGACACGATTTTTTGTTTGTGCTATAATAAAATTCGGTAAATGTAAATCGGAGAGGAAGGAATCTTATGAAAATCTGCGCGGTGATATGCGAATGCAACCCATTCCATGATGGACATGCATATCTTTTTTCTAAAATACGAGATGCAGGCGCTACATGCATCATTGCCATTATGAGCGGAAATACGGTCCAGCGCGGTGAGCCTGCCATTACAGATAAATACACACGTGCCGCTTGCGCTTTGCACGGCGGCGCAGATTTGGTTTTGGAGCTTCCCTTTCCGTATTCGTCGGCAAGCGGGGAAAAATTTGCCTCCGCCGGCACCTTTCTTGCCGCATCGGTCGGCGCGGACACCCTTGCATTCGGCAGTGAGTCAGCCGATCTTTCCGCTTTGGAACGCGCTGCGCAAATCACACTGCAAGCTGACTTTGTTGCCTGTTATCGCGATATGATTCGTAATGGCATCGGTACAGCCGCCGCTTGGGAATCCGCTTATCAAAAAATCAGCGGTGAATCTCTCCCGGGTGGCGCCAATGACCTGCTGGCAATTTCCTATCTTGCGGCAATCAAACGAAACAAACTGCCGTTAACACCTTTTGCGGTCAAGCGAATCGGCGCAAATGACCGTGACACCTCTTCTTTAACAAAAGAAGAATCTTATCCGTCGGCAGGTTCCATTCGCTCTTATATTTTTTCGAAAAATCAAATTCCTTCTGTCGGAATCCCGGCAGTGACAGTGCCGATTTTGCAACATGCACAGGAAAAAGGACTGTTTCCCGTATCCGCAGACGACCTATTCTCGCTTGCATTTCCCATCCTGCGACTGCGCGATTCGGATTCTTTGTCTGCTGTTGCAGACGGCGGAAACGGTGTTTCCGCGCGCCTAATCGATGCAGCAAAAAACAGTTGCAATGCACAAGAATTGATCCAACAACTGCAAGCCAAGCACCTACCGCTGGCTCGTTTACGCCGTTTTATTCTCTTTGCAACAATCGGTGTCACCAATGCGGACTTGTGTACGCCGCCTTCTTATACAACCCTACTTGCCGCCTCTGCAAACGGCAGAAAGCATCTTGCGACTTTGCGCCGAAACAATACGGTCCTGCCGATTGTCACAAAACCGAGTGACCTGCCGCACAATCTCGTCGCAGACCGCCAAACTGCCCTTCGTGACGCTATGGATGCACTCTTCACTCTTGCAATGCCGCAAAAAAAGCCGGCGGATTGGTTTTATAAATGCGCACCGACTATATTGTAAAAAACATTTCGGCGAGGCTCCGTTTTTCAGAGTCTCGCCGCTTGTTTTGCAATCCCAATCCCTGTTCCCGATTTCACAACCTCTCTTTTC
>CAZMAZ010000006.1:25015-27790 GCA_964564255.1 uncultured Clostridium sp.
CGCCGCTTGTTTTGCAATCCCAATCCCTGTTCCCGATTTCACAACCTCTCTTTTCAGATAAAAAACAGGATAATCAATTTGTTTTATTTCTCCATGTAGATCTATCCGTCAATGTGTTATCGTTTGGGTATACACCTCGGGGCAAGGGCAGATTGGCAAATCTTTTGGAAGTGTAATTGCTTTTGTATCCCAATAGGCGGCTCGTTTTTGCGTGCCGAAAACAAGCTGTGTGCCGTTTGCAAACAAATACGAAAACGATTGCTTCGGAACCGGTCCGTAAGATCCGAAAATAACAAGATCGCTTTCCAATACCGCATTAGCCGCCGATTCTGCAAGGTCCGTTTCTTCAATCGCACTTCCGAGACAGGAAACACGGCAATTTCCGTTTTCGTAGCACACCAAATTGCATTTCCTTACCGAACGGGAAATTGTTGCGGTTGAAACAGTTAACCGACCATCGGAAAACACTTGCACAGAAGCAATGCCATCCTCATCTGCTTTGTAAAAAGAAATCGGAACGCCCAATTCGGCGGCACGATTGTACAGAGGAACATACAAATACCATTCCTTTTCGGTTTGCGGTGCCGGCACATAAAGATGCGAAACCGGAATACGTTCGCACAAGGATTTAAGATAAATCGGATGCGACGAATGATAAGAGGTCAAGACCAATGCCTCGACAGAGGTTGCGCATTGTTCGGTCATATAATGAGTCGCGGCATAATAAAGTGCCGCGCTTCCATTTCCCAAATCGCAAAATACCGCATCTGTTCCGCTCGTCAAAAGAAGTCCTTCGGCTGTGCTTGACATGTGAATATAGGTTGCATTGGTCCCCTTTTCGCTTGCCTGTATCCCGAAAACGGTCAGAAGTGCAATTCCGACACAACATAACACCGGTGGCACCAAAAGCCAAATGCGATGCCGCAACTTAACAATCAAAAGAATTGTCATCGCTAACAAAAATGCACCAATCACATATCCGATTCCCGGATAGTTCAAAGGCACTACCGTTTTGGGAATATCTGCTGCATGCTTTGTCAAAGACAGCATCAATACGGCAATTTGCTTTCCGCAAAAAGCAAGAAGGGTTCCCAAAAACGGGACAGCAGAAAACAGAAGGAGCAAACAGCCGAGAATCAACAGCACCGCTGTCAACGGAGAAAGCAACACCGTCATGGGGATGCCGAGCAAAGCACATTCATGAAACCAAGCAAAAGAAAATGCAAGAATCGAAAACATTGCAACAACAGATACGGCAAACGCCGAGAGTAATTTCTGCAATCCTTTTTTCAAAAACACCATACGATTTTGCGGAAAAACTCGCAAAATTGCAGTAACGGCGTCATGAATCGGCGCAGAAAAGACTACGATTCCAAAGGTTGCCGAAACCGAAAGCCAAAATGCAATTGAAAGAACTGCCGGTGGGTTCAACAACAAAATCCCGGCAGCTGCGGCGCCAAGTGCTGTCAAGACATCGCGCTCCGCACGGCATAAATATGACAAATACAAAACCGCCAGCATGACCGTTGCTCTGCAAGCAGATTGTGAAAAGCCTGTAATGGAAAGATAAAGGAAGGAAAACAACATCATCAAAACGGCTCTTCCTTTTTTGGGAATACAAATTTTTGTCAAGAGGAACATAACGGCGCCCATAATCACCGACATATGCAATCCGCTCAAAGCCAGCAAATGCGACACTCCCGAACGACGAAACGTAAAAGTGGTCAGTTCGTCCAATCGGCTTCTGTTGCCAAGCGTCAATGCAATCAGCAAGGCACCTTCCTCCCCGCCGCCGACCGCATTGTACAGCACAGAGGACAGTTTTTCATTTATACGCGAAAAGAATATGGCGACAGTCGATGCATTCTCGCCGGTGATCTGCAAAGCACGCGCATCATCAACTGCAAGTTTACACACAATTCCTTCGGAAAGCAGGTCGCGTTTTTCTTCATATCCATTCCGAATCGTTTCCGCGTTCTCAAATAAAATATCACCTTCAAATGTGTATCCGATTTGCAAATCAGAAGCAAAAGAACAACTGAGGATACAATTGTAGGAAACCGGTTCCCCGTCGATCTGATTGACACTAACGGTATATCCCGTCATACCGTTATCGCTGTAACGCCATTCGGTTACGGTTGCACTGACTGTATGTGTGGTTCCGTCCAGAGCAAACACCTTTTCGCAATACCGATTCCAGTAGAGAAAGGACGAACCAAGCATAAGCAAAACAGCAAACGAAATGCCAAAAACACGCCAAGCGACGCGACGATGTCGGGTGGCATTACTGCGAAATACAAGCAGAAAAACACATGACGCAAGCAAACACAAAACGGCGATCGCCATGACAGACAGCTTTCCTACTCCGCTGATAAATTGTGCCGCAACTGCGGTCAGTATACCGCATACACAAATCAGGAAAAACGGTCTTCTGTTAAAAATATGCACATCCTGTCCCTCCCTTCCCGATGTCTTTTGTCACCATACTACTATTATTTTACAATATTTTTCCTCTCTTGTCAACGAAAAAATCGGAATTTGGTCATTTTTATTATTGCGGGTTCTTTTTTCTTTGCCCGTAATTACTTTTGCGTAAAAACTTTTTGTTTTCATCTCTTTTTTGTCTTTCTTTTGCGTTTTTGCGCTTGACAAACGCTATGAAATGGATTATAATAGAAGATGATACAAGAGTACTTTTAATCATAATTAGAAGTACCCGTAAAAGACCGCTTTGCTTCATGCACATTTATTACACCTATACCGGAGGATTCAACA
>CAZMAZ010000007.1:0-14319 GCA_964564255.1 uncultured Clostridium sp.
GCAAGCGTAAAGGTTAAAATCAAATTGCCGCGATTGTCGGGCGAGACCGTGACCGATTCGTATTCTGCGGGCACGGTATACCGCTCTCCCATCGGCTGCAGAGAAATCAGATTGTTTTCGTATGCATAAAAGACATTCGGCTCCAGGGAATCCAGATATTCCTCCAATGTCAGACGGTTGCGCGCAATCAGTGTGGCGTGCGGTTGTCCGACATAGCGAATATGCCACGGCTCGTAGGCAAAGTCGGTCTGCTCGACGCCGTAGTAGGGATAGCGAATGATAAAACCGTACAGATAGGCGTTTTGGTTGATATATCTGCCGACATCGGTTTTCAGGAAGGAAGCGCCGCCAAAGCCCTTGACCGCAATATCCAATGCCAGCCCGATTTGATGCTCGCTTTCGCCGACACCTGCCGCCAAATCGCCCTCTTCCGCAATGGCATCCGCCTGTTCTTCCGGCGTGCGATAGGCACTGATAATCAGCAGGCGTTTGTCGAATTTTTCCTGCATGGCAAGCGAAAGAAGTGCAAAAGCGTCGGCTGTTTCGGATTGCATCAGCAGTCCGGTTTGGTTGTAATCGACCAGAGGGACCGCGTCTTCGGTGGCAAAGGTGTTGGTCAACGGGAACCCGCGACGAACCAAAAGCAGGGAGGTGTCCTGCGAGGTGCGCGCGTCGCCGAGCAGGGCATCCGCGGTGATCTGCACGACCTGCGGATTTGTTTCGGGATATGCCGTACGCTCAAACGGTGCCGCAAGCGAATCCGAAATCAAAAAGCGACGGTAAAGAAAGCGCGGATGCAACAAAAACAGCAATACGGCGCCGACAAGGAGCAAAAGCAGAGCACCAAGCGCCAAAACAAGCGGCAACGGCAGCTTGCGTTTACCGAGACGAATCATTTGATTTTCCCCCTTCTTTGACTTGCTTTTTTGTGTTGCCCGAGCAGGGCAAAGCCGCAAAGGCAGAGCAGAATGCCGCAGAGAACAAAGGCAGGCACCGACAGAAGACTGCCGCAACCGGATGTGCCGGCGGCGTCGGTCGTCGCCTCTTCGGAAAGCGCAGGCGCGAGATTGGTTGTTTGTTCGGGCTCGGTTGTTTCCTGTATTTTGTCTGTTTCGGGAGCCGTGGTTTCGGGCGGTTCGGCAACCGTAAAGGTCAGATAAGCGCACAGATAGTGATTGACCGCATCCTCCATGCCGGACACCGAGGCGCGAACTGCCAGCGTGTGAGCGCCGACACCGAGATCGGCAGTGTCAAGCGTAACGGTGTAGGCGTTTTTGCTTCTGCCCGTGGTGCTTCGCTTGTATTCGGCTTTGTACGCGGTACAAATATCCGCATTCTTTTCGCTTTCCGCTTCCTGCCATGCACCGCCGTCCAGCGAATATGTAAAATTGCCGAGGGCGCTCGTGCTGACTGAGAAGCCGTGCACCGACCATGTATCGCCGCGCAAAACCGAGACGGAAGCCTTGCCGAAGAAGGGATTGTTTTGTGTGCCGACGATCTCTGTCGGCTCCAGCAGTCCGGAAAGTGTGGTAAAGCCCGCATCGGCGGCAACATAGCGTGCGCAGGTGCCGTTTGCGGGGTCGGCACTGCATGCGGTCGGCATATCGTCATAAACCGGAATCAAAAAGTGAAAGGGAAGATCCAAACAGTCACAGGCGGAAAGGGAATTGTAAAAGGTGCGAGCTTCACTGAATGCCCCCGAAATGTTTTGCATGTACTGTCCCCAGAAATTGCGTCCCGAACGGGCATCGACATTGAACTTTTGCAGATAAAGCGTATTTTGATATTTGCTGATATACTTTTCGTAAAGCGTATACGCGCCGCCGTAGAGAGCCTTCCAACGTGTATTCCAAGCGCCCGCATCGCCCCAGGTGTCAGCCATGTCGGCGGTCCCGTTTTTTGCTTCCTTCATAGCGCCCAGATAGATTTGGAAATAGCCGGTGCCGGCTGCGCCGATATTGAAGTAATTGTACAGACCGTTGTAGGCAAGCAGCTCACCTTCGGTATAGCCGGAGGTCGGGGCTTTGATCAGCTTTCCGTTTTCCTCCTGCGTTTTGTTTTTGTAGTAGTAAGCAAGACGGTCACCGCATTCGCCCGAAACCAAAACGCCGGCGGTAACGCCTTGCTCCTGCCGCACACGGGCGGCAAGATGAATCGGGTCTATGCCGATTTCCGCGCCCAAATCAACCAGATACTGTGCATAGGTTTTGCCGTTTTCAAGTGTGGTGTTTGCCATAAAGGTACCCGCCAGTGCGGTTTCGATGATGTCTGCGGTGACGGCACTGTCGCTGTAGGCGAGGTCTTGAAATTGAAAGATGTCTTTTTCATTTAAGAAATTGCGGGGGTCCATAAAATAGGCAACCGTTTCGGCAGATGCCTGATACCAGCCGGAATCGTAGCGTTCGGTGTTTTGCGCATGGCGGTAAGCTACGTAGGGATCCGATGCGCTGACCAGATTGGTTTTGGGATTCTTGGTTTCCATGGCTTGGACATAGTCCCATGTGTAGTCTTCGTTCAGTTCGGTCACCGACAGCGGGGAAAAGGTCCAATTCGGATGCAAAAAGTGCAGAGCGGCAAGGCGCTGTGCATAGTCCGAGGGAAAGCCCGCGTCCATATAAAACTGTTTTTGTTCTTCCATTTGATCTACCTCCGCAAGGATGACCGACTGCCGGTCGGCGTCGGTATTTTCGCCTTCCGCGCGGATTGTAAG
Source organism: uncultured Clostridium sp. (assembly GCA_964564255.1). Lineage (GTDB taxonomy): Bacteria > Bacillota > Clostridia > Oscillospirales > CAG-272 > CAG-448. The sequence goes on from CAZMAZ010000007.1 coordinate 2,711, forward strand.
CGGCGCGGCAGTGCAAAGCGACATAAAAAGCAAGGCTGTGAGTAAAAGCGTGCAAAAGAAACGTTTCATGTTCAAGTCCTCCTTGATTTACGGGTTTCGTATTGGGTTTTCCGCGGTCAGCGTTCTGCAAAAGAATTTGCAAAGGTGAAGGATGCGGTATCGCATTGCCCGAAACGGTTGTCGCCGACTGTCAAAAGGCATCCGTCCGCGCGAAGAGCCGCGGTGTGAGCATGCCCGCAAAAAACAGCCACAATATCCGAGAAGGAAGAGGTGCGGCACTGTCCGGCGAGATCCGCGCCGACAGCGGATACCTTGCCGTCGGCATGGAGCATAACGGTGTGCGCCGTACCGCAGGCAATGGCACAAACATCGGAAAAGGGGTAGGTGTCACATTGCCCGAAGGCGTTATCGCCCACGGCAAGGACATGACCGTTTGCGGTCAGTCCCACGGTAAAGTTTTGTCCGCAGGCAATGGCAACCAAATCGCGCCAACTGTCGATTTGGCACTGTCCAAAGCTGTTGTCGCCGACAGCACAAGCGGTCCCGTCGGAAAACAGAATTGCCATATGCCGTTCGGTCGGTGCGACCGCGCGAATATCGCAAAGCGAGGTTACGCTTTTGCGCGGAAAGGGCGGAATCCCCGCCAAGAGCAGGGTGTGATCCTCACGCAGTCCGACCGTATAGCCCTTTGCGCAGGAAACCGACAGAACATTTTCCCAATCGGTTACGCGACACTGTCCGGTGGTGTTGAGACCGGTTACCAGGACAGCACCGTCGCGACGCAGACCAAAGGAGACATGATCCCCCGCACAAACGGCAATCATCGAACGCCATCTGTCGGTATTGCAACAGCCGCCGATATTCTTGCCCACGGCGCTGACCTGCCCGTTGCCGTACAAGACCAGAACATGCTCACTGCCGCACGAGACGGCAACCGCTCGCGCGGTTGCTTGGTCCGAACGCGCAAGAGCAATCGAAAGCGCGGCAGGTGCGGTTTGTAATTTTCCCTTCGCATCAACAGCCGCCGTGACAGCGGCACCGCAGGAAACAATGCCGGCACAGCGGTTTGCCATTGCGGTTTTGGCGCGACGGCGCGCGATTTTATTTTGGGCTTCCTCCCGATTGCGCAGGCGTTCCCGCGAAAGCAAAGGGAAGAGGGAAAAGAGACGCCAGACCTCACTGCGACACTGTCCCATGCGGTCATCGCCGGCACAGACCACCCGTCCGTTTTGACACAGCGCGGCAATGTGGTCATGTCCCGCGGCGCAGGCAACCCACGCGTCATCACTGTCGGGAAGTCTGACAGGCGGTTGGGGCAAAATCGCATCGGGAAGCCGACGCATGCAAAGCGGCTGACCGTTTTGCGTGATGCAGACAAGCCCAAACGGCGTAAATGCGGCATTTATGTAGGCGCATCCGCTTGCATTAAAGGCTTTTTCTGCGCTATTTTGCGGGAAAAGATGGACGGCACCGCTTTGACCGATGGCGCAAATATGCTCGCCGTCGGTTGCGACCTGTTGCATCGGTTCGGTTTGCGGCATTTGCGCAAAGCGCGCCGCATGCTTGCCGCAAAAATGCAGGGTTCCGTTTTGATCGATGCCGACCGTCAGCATGCCCGCGGCGGCAATGGTACGGATGCCGTTCCAGCCTACCGTGTTGCATTGTCCCGCGCCGCCTTTGCCGCGACAAACCACGGTTCCGTCTCGCGTAAGGGCAACCGTGTGTGTGCGACCGCAGGCGACCTGCGTAATGCCGAAAAGGTCCGAGACGCGACACTGTCCGTGCCGATTGTCTCCCGTAGCGCAAACCGTGCCGTCCGCGCGCACGCCGATCGTGCAGTTGGGACCGCAGGCGACGAAGACCACCTGTTCCCAAGCATCGGTATTGCACTGTCCAAAGCGATTGTCGCCGATAGCAAGCACACTGCCGTCGGTTTTCAAGCCGACCGTATGTGCACGTCCACAGGCAATAATACCATCGGCAATATTGCCGTAAGCACTATCTGTTTGCATGTTGTTCGTGACGCATCCCTCCCTTTGTCTTGCATATAAGGTATTATGAAAGCTCTTTGTCTTCTATCCTGCCGAGCGTTTGCAAACGAATGCAGAATATAACCGATTTTATTATAGCATATTGTCGCGCAAATTGCAAGGTTTTTTGAAAATTTGGAGGTGGGTTTGGAAAGAGGCTTGCAAACAGACCGACCGTTTCGGAAAATGTTTTTGCACTTTTGAAGATTGGAGCAGACAAAAATCGAAAAATACTTGACAAGGGCGGTCGATTGGTGTATACTATAGGCAATGAAATGACAGGCGAAAAGCCTGTAAGAAAGGACCGAAAAGGACAAAAAATGAAGGATATTTCCAGAAATCTGACCATGCTGTGCGATTTTTATGAGCTGACCATGGCAAACGGCTATTTTGAATGCGGCATGAAGGACCGTGTCGTTTATTTTGATGTGTTTTACAGGACCAATCCCGATGGCGGCGGTTTTTCGGTGGTGGCAGGACTGGAGCAGGTGATTCAGTATATTCAAAATCTGCATTTTGACGAAGAAGATATCGCCTACCTGCAATCTAAGAACTGTTTTTCTGCCGAATTTCTTGCCTATTTGCGCGATTTCCGCTTTACGGGCGACATTTGGGCAATTCCCGAAGGAACCGTGGTTTTCCCGGGTGAACCGCTTATGACGGTGCGCGCCAAGGCGATTGAGGCGCAGTTTATCGAAACCTATGTTTTGATGATTTTGAATCATCAGTCCTTGATTGCTACAAAGGCGGCGCGTTTGACGCGTGCGGCAAAGGGAAGAAGCATTGCCGAATTCGGCTCCAGACGCGCGCAGGGAAGTGACGCCGCCATTTTGGGAGCGAGAGCCGCGTATATCGGCGGCTGTGCGGCAACCGCCTGCACCATCACCGATGAGGTTTACGGCGTACCGGCAACCGGTACCATGGCACATTCTTGGGTGCAAATGTTTGACGATGAGTACACCGCATTTGAAACCTATTGCAAAATTTATCCCGACAACGCCACCCTGCTTGTCGACACCTACAATGTGTTGGAAAGCGGCATTCCCAATGCCATTCGCGCCTTTAACAAAGTGCTCAAGCCTCTCGGCATCCAAAAGTGCGGTATCCGTATCGATTCCGGAGATATTACCTACCTGACCGTGCGGGCACGCAAGATGCTGGACGATGCGGGGTGGGATCAATGTAAAATTGTAATCTCCAATTCTCTTGACGAATATCTGATTCGCGAGCTGCTGAGACAGGGCGCACAGGTGGATTCCTTCGGCGTCGGCGAGCGTCTGATTACTTCCAAAACCGATCCCGTATTTGGCGGTGTTTACAAGCTGTGTGCGGTCGAGGACGATGCGGGCAAGATTATTCCGAAGATTAAAATCAGCGAAAACGTGGGCAAGATTACCACACCGCACTTCAAGAAGGTATACCGCTTGCGCGGGCGCGATACCGGCAAAGCCGAAGCGGATTTGATTTGTGTTTACGACGAAGAGATTGACGACAGCCGTCCGATTGAAATTTTCGACCCCGAACACACTTGGAAGAGAAAGGTGCTGGAAAACTTCACCGCAACCCCCTTACTTGTGCCGATTTTTTCAAACGGTACTTGCGTTTATACGCAACCGACGCTTTTGGAGATTCGCGAGCACTGCCGTGCCGAAATCGAAGGCATGTGGGATGAGGTGCGCCGCTTTTCCAATCCGCATACCTATTATGTGGATTTGTCGCAAAAGCTGTGGGACATCAAGCACGAAATGCTGAATCAAAAGAAAAACTCATCCAACTAATTCCAATTATATCCGTTCCGGTCAAAGGGCTGTGCCATTGAAACCCATGGCGCAGCCCTTTGGTTGTCGCAAATGTTACAAATATGTTAATAATGAAAAAAGGGCAATATTTCCTTTGCATTTTGGCGCGGAATATGTTATAATAAAGAGAACTCTTCGCATTCGGAAAGTGAGGTGGCGCCTCTATGGAAAATATTGTGTCTTTTTTCAAACAACCCTTGGAGTTTATTCAAGATTACATACTCTTCCCACTTGAGAATATCAATCCGATAAGTGACGTGCTTGATATTCTGATTTTGACTGCCATGTTTTATTTTTTGTACCGCTTTATGAAGAATCGGCGTGCGGGAAAGCTGATTGCGGGCGTGGTCATGATTCTTTTGCTTTATCTTTTGAGCATGCTGTTGGAAATGAAGGCAACCAGATTGGTACTGCAGAACTTTTTTACGGTGGGAATCATTGCGCTTTTCATTGTTTTTCAGCCGGAATTGCGGGAAGCGTTGGAAAAGGTCGGAAATGCTTCTGCCAATCTGCGCAAATTCAATGACAGCTTACATGAAAACGGCAAGCTCATGCAAATGATTGATGAGATTGTCGACGCCACCTGCGCCATGTCGCGGGAATGCTGCGGCGCGCTGATTGTGATTGACAGAACCACCGGCTTGCGCGATTTTACCGCCAGCGGCACCCCGCTCGACGCGGAAATTTCCAGCTATCTTTTGCGCAATATCTTTTTTGACAAATCGCCGATGCATGACGGTGCCGTCGTGATTCAAAATATGCGTATCGCCGCGGCAAAATGCAAGCTGCCGCTTTCGGTTAATGAGGAAGTGGTCAAGGACCTCGGCACGCGCCATCGCGCGGCTGTCGGACTTTCGGAAATCAGCGATGCCGTCATTATTGTGGTTTCGGAAGAAACCGGTATTATTTCCATGGCAAACAATCATCTGCTGAAACGCAACTACACGGCGGAGGCACTGCAGCACGATTTGTATCTGTTCTTGTCCGACAAAAGCCCCGAGGAGCAGACCGCGGAACAAGCCGAAAAGGTCGCCGCTGTCGAAAAAAAGACGGGGAAATCCGAACAGGAAAGCAAACGGGAAAGCAAGCGGCATTCGGGCAGCAGATTTTTGCATCGACAGGCAAAGCCGAGCCCCGAAGACAATACCGAAGATGAGGACGGCGACGGGTTGACCTATAAGTCGGTTTCGACGGTAAGGTCGCAGAAAAAGGTTGAAAACACGGAAAACACAAATCATACCGAAAACGCGGGAAAGGAGGAACGGGATGGCACATTATAAATTCGAGCTGGAAAAGGACGGCTCCGACGGCAAAAAGAAAAAGGTTGTACTGGAGCGTCAGCGTTTTCGCGTAGAGCCGATTCCGCTTGTCCTCTGTCTGGTTTTGTCCCTGATTATTTGGATTGTGATTTATAATCTGAACGACGAAAGCGTAACACAGGTGTATACGGTACCGTTGACCGTTACGGGAAAGGACTCCTTGCTGGCAAATGATCTGTCTCTGTACAATTCCTCCGAGGATATTCAGGTCAAAGTCGAAATCAAGGGGACCAACCGTGACATTCGCAAATGCAAAGCCGAAGATTTTCGTGTGGTGGCGGATGTCAGCAAAATCAAGGAAGCGGGCAATCAGGCGGTGACCTTGGAGGTGAGCATGCCCAGCGGCATCAATTCGCTTACCTGTGTCAGCACCGATCCGCCCTCCATCAATGTCTTTGCCGATGCTTATGTGGAAAAAGAAATTCCGTTTGACATTACCATGGGATATATGCAGGCAGACAGCTCCTATGAAATCGGCACCCCTGTCAGCAATGTCAAAACCTTTCGCGTTGCGGGACCCGGGACGGTGATTCGGGAAATCGAGCGCGCCTCTTATACCATAAGCCCCGGCGTCGTGACCGGCTCTGTTCGTTTGACCGGTATTGTGCCGCAATTTTACAGCAGCACGGGAGAAGCGGTTCCGGTCGGCAACAATGTGGTTTATACGCCGTTTGATGAAAACAAGACCGCAATCGAGATTGCGGACATTTCCATTACGCTGGATGTAGCCACGCAAAAAAAGGTGCCGATTCGTCTGGTCTATGACGAAACCAAATACAGCGCGATGATTTTGACTGGCGTTTCCTCGGTGACATTGCACGGCGACCCTAAACTGGTAGAGGCAATTACCGAATATACGGTAGAGCTGAACAATAAAGAGGGGGTTGTAAAGATTCGTCTGACCGGCAAAGCCGACGTGGACGATAAACTGCCTCTGGGCGTTTCCATGGCAGAGGACGGCGAATATATTCAGGTTTCGATCAAAGCCTTGACCGACTAAGGAGCATGCGAATGAACGAGATCGAACAAATCAAGCAAAAAGAATCTACAATACAACTGCTGATAAGGGACGTTTCCGTCCCTTTTGCCGACGGGGATGAGGCGATTTTACACAGTGCGGAAAAACGGCTTTCGCATATCGGCATTCGCGGCGCGGATCTGCAAATCAGCAAAAAATCGGTGGACGCGAGACGGCGCTTCGAGATTCGTTTTGTGGCATCGGTGATTGCCACCCTGCCCGCCGACAGGTGGCACGCCGATTATGCCAAGCGTCTCGGTCGAGAAAAAATACAGATTTTGGAGCCGTCCGTTTTGCGGCTCTCAAAGGGAACCGCGAAGCTGACGGCACCCCCGGTCGTGGTCGGCATGGGTCCTGCGGGGCTGTTTGCCGCACTGCTTCTTGCGCGGGAAGGCTACAAACCGACAATCATTGACCGCGGTGGCGATATTGTCGATCGCGAGGCTTGCGTGCATCGCTTTTTTACACAACAAATTTTGGACCCGGAATGCAATATTCAATACGGCGCGGGCGGCGCGGGGACCTTTTCGGACGGGAAACTTTTGACCCGTATCAACGACGCCAGATGCGGTTATGTTTTGGCAGAGCTTTGCCGATTCGGCGCACCGCAGGATATTTTGACCCGTGCAAAGCCGCATATCGGCACCGATCTGCTCCGCGTGGTGGTCGGACGTATGCTGGAAGAGATTCGGTCGCTGGGCGGCAGAGTGGAATACCGCTGTCGCATGGACGGCTTTACCGAGCATGCGGACGGGCATTTGACTCTGCAAACCTCCAAAGGGGATCTGCAGGCAGGGGCTTTACTGCTGGCACCCGGGAACAGTGCAAGAGATACCTTTACGCTTTTAATGCAAAAAGGCTTTCTTTTGAAGCCGAAGCCGATTTCGGTCGGCGTCAGAATCGAGCATTTGCGTGAGGATATTGACAGAATGTGCTACGGCGAGGCGGCGGGGCATCCCTTGCTCGGCGCCGCCGAATATGCCCTTTCGGACACCACGCTTGCACGCGGTGTCTACACCTTTTGCATGTGTCCGGGCGGCAGTGTGGTTGCCGCGGCGTCCGAGCAGGGCGGCGTGGTGGTAAACGGCATGTCCGAGCGCGCGCGCGACGGGGTCAATTCCAATGCCGCCGTTGCCGTCAGTGTACGGTGCGAGGATTATGCGGGCATGGCAGGCACAGGGGAACAGAATCCTATTGAGGACGCCATTTGTTTTGTGCGTCGTATCGAACAGGCGGCGTACCGTGCGGGCGGTTCGACCTATGCGGCGCCGATACAAACGGTCGGTGATTTTTTAAACGGCACGACAGGCGGTCAGCCGACGCGTGTTCGTCCGACCTATATGAACGGCTTTTGCAAGCCATGCGACCTTTCCGAGATTTTCCCGCGCTTTGTGACCGAAAATTTGCGCGCGGGCTTGCGGTCTTTTGACCGCAAATTGCCGGGGTTTGCCATGCCGGAGGCGATTTTGACCGCCGCCGAGACGCGCACCTCCGCCCCGTTGCGTATTTTGCGCGAGGAAGAAACTCTTTGTGCGGTCGGACACCCGACCGTCTATCCGATGGGGGAGGGCGCCGGCTATGCGGGCGGCATTACCAGCGCGGCGGTTGATGGCATCCGTGCGGCAAGTGCTTTGATGGCGAAGTACGGTGCATAACCGCACAAGGTGCCGGGCAACGCACGGCGGAAAATGAGTAGAGGATGTACAGAGGATATATGTGATGAATGACGGCAGAAAAGCCAATGTGCGGGTGGTCAGATACCCGCAGGGAGATGCGGAAGCGGATCGGGCTGTTGCGTGTATTGCCGCACAGCTCGGCGTTTCCGAAATTACCGCTAAAATATTATGGAACCGCGGGCATCGAACCGTGAATGCGTGTCGAGCGTTTTTGTTTTCCGACGGGCAAGAGATGCTTCACGACCCTTTCCTGATGCGGGATATGGATCGCGCGGTTGCCCGCATTCGCACGGGAATCGAGCATGCGGAAAAAATGGTGATATACGGGGATTACGACGTAGACGGCGTGACCTCGGTCAGTGCGCTCTATCTTTATTTAACCGAAAAGGGCGCCGATATTTCATACTACATTCCGAGCAGAACCAAGGAAGGGTACGGACTTTCCGAAAGCGCGCTTGCCGCACTTGCCACCGATGGGGTAAAGCTTGTGATTACGGTGGATACCGGCATTACCGCCGTTGCCGAATGTGCGTATGCCAAATCACTCGGTATGGAGATGGTGATTACCGATCACCACGAATGTCGGGAAGAACTGCCCGATGCCTGTGCGGTGGTCAATCCGCATCGGCAGGATTGTACCTATCCGTTTACCGAACTTGCGGGCGTCGGTGTGGTATTTAAACTTTTGTGTGCTTATGAAAGCGCTTTGCGGACATCCGCATTTTGTGTGGATGCCGATGCGGTGGAGAGCGTGTTTGCCGCTTTTGGAGACCTGGTTGCCATCGGCACCGTGGCGGATGTCATGCCGATGGTGGATGAAAACCGACAGATTGTCAGCCGCGGACTGCAGTTGATTGCCAATACGCGGCGATGCGGCTTGCAGGCATTGATGGATGCCGCCCTTTCGGGGCAAACGGCCGCGCGGGAAAAGCGAACGGTAAATGCCTCTTTTATCGGCTATACGGTTGCACCGCGCATCAATGCCGCGGGACGGATTGACCATGCGGGCAAGGCGGTGGAGCTTTTGCTTTGTCAAGACGCAGAAAAAGCCGAGGCACTTGCTCTGGAGCTGTGCGCAATCAACCGCCAACGGCAAACCGAAGAAAATGCCATTGCGGAAGCCGCGTACCGTATGATTGAAAATGAGGACCCGACCGATCGGTACGTGATTGTTCTGGAAAACGACAACTGGCATCAGGGCGTTATCGGCATTGTGGCATCGCGAATTACCGAGCGTTACGGTGTGCCGTCGATTATGATTACGTTTGACGGCGCAACCCGCGGATATGCAAGCCCGGACGACATCGGAAAGGGGTCGGGGCGCAGTGTTAAGGGGATTAACCTTGTGGAAGCGTTGCAGGATGCCTCCTCCTTGCTTTTGCGCTACGGCGGACACGAGCTTGCCGCGGGACTGTCGATCAGTCGCGACCAAATTCCCGCCTTTCGTGCGCATATCAATGCCTATGCCAAGGAACGGTTGCACGGGGAGATGCCCTGCCGACACAGCGAGGTTGACTGCACGGTGAAAACCGGTGAACTAACCATGAAGCTGGCGCAGGAGCTTTCCGCGCTGGAGCCGTTCGGCACAGCCAATGAGACGCCGACCTTTCTGCTTCAAAATGCCACTGTTTCGCGAATTGTGGCATTGGCAGGCGGAAAGCACACCAAGCTCCTTTTGACCGCGGACGGGATCACCCATACTGCCGTCTGGTTCGGAATGGCACCCGCCAATCTGGAATTTGCGCAGGGAGACCCGATAGATGCGGTCTTTACCCTGCATGTCAACGAATTTCGCGGACAGCAAACCCTCCAGCTGCTTCTCAGTGATGCATCGCTGACAGGGAAGTGCAGTGCCGACCGCGCCGCGGAGGAGGAAGCATTGTATCAAAAAATCTGCCAAGGCGCCCGCTTTTCGACAGAGGACGCGGTGGTGCCGACGCGAGAAGATTTTGCTTTGATTTATAAATTGATGCGTGCCGAAGGAAAACTGGGGCACAGCGTGATTTCCGAACGGGTTCTTCTGTCGCATTTGCATGCGCATGCAACCCATCCGGTCAATCGCATTCGAGTGCGCTTTGTTTTGCGCATATTGCACGAGATGCAGCTTTGCAAGATTCGGGATATGAACAACGGCATTTACATGTTTGAGATGATCGGGCAAAGCGGAGGAAAAATAAACCTGGAGGACTCTGTCATTTTGCAGACACTGCGACGGCAGTGCATTGACGGAGAAGGATAAAAACAGAAAACAGCCGATTGTAAAACGCGGTTTTACAATCGATTAGATGTAGAGAAACGGAGTCAATTATGGGGACAGAAGTTCATACGGATATTTCCCGCCTGATGGAAATTTTGACGGCTTCGGGAAATCATTACGATACGGAAATCATAGAAAAGGCATATGCCTATGCCGCCAGAATGCACGAAGGACAGTTTCGTGCCAGCGGAGAAGCCTACATTTCTCATCCCATTGCGGTTGCGGAAATCGTGGCGGGACTCGGACTTGACACCGAGTCGGTTTGTGCGGCACTTTTGCACGACACGGTAGAGGACTGCGCAGATAAAACCAATCTCGGCGAATTGCGCAAGCTGTTCGGCGCCGATGTTGCCATGCTGGTCGACGGATTGACCAAACTTGTCGATTTGCATATTGAAGACAAGGAAGAGGCACATATCGAAAGTTTGCGGAAGATGCTTTTGGCAATGTCCAAGGACGTTCGCGTTATTTTCATTAAGCTCTGCGACCGATTGCACAACATGCGCACGCTGAGTGCCAAACCGGAACCGAAGCGGCGTCTGACCGCCTTGGAAACCATGCATGTTTATGCACCGCTTGCCCACAGACTGGGTATGCAAAAGATTAAATCCGAACTGGAAAATTTGAGCTTGCAGTATTTGGACCCGATCGGACATGCGGAAATCAGCAAGTACATTGAGGAAAAGTACGGCACCAATGTCGGCTTTATCGACCATATTCGCAAAACGGTGGAAGAAAAACTCCGTGAAAACCACATTGGATTTACCTTGGAGGGGCGCATCAAATCGGTTTACAGCATTTATAAGAAAATGTACAACCAAAACAAGAGCTTTGACGAGATTTACGATTTTTATGCCTTGCGTATTATCGTAGATACCGAGCCCGAGTGCTATATTGTTTTGGGAATTATCCACGAGATGTTTAATTCCATGCCCGGACGTTTCAAGGATTATATTTCCACCCCCAAGCCCAACCTGTACCGTTCGCTTCATACCACGGTTATCGGGCGGGACGGCATTCCGTTTGAAGTGCAAATCCGTACCTGGGAGATGCATCACATTGCCGAATACGGTGTGTGTGCTCATTGGAAATACAAGGGCGGCTCCGGCTCCAAAGAGGAAATCGACAAAAAGCTGGAATGGATTGCCCGGCTGGTCGAAGCGGAAGACGGAACGCGTGACCCGGACGAATTTATGCATGCGCTTAAAACCGATATTTTTCAGGACGAAGTATTTGTCTTTACGCCGAAGGGCGATGTGATTTCCTTGCCCGGCGGTGCCAATGCGGTTGATTTTGCATACGCGATTCACTCCGCCGTCGGCAATAAAATGATCGGCGCCAAGGTCAACGGCATGATTATCCCGATTGATCGTCCCCTGCAAAGCGGCGAGATTGTCGAGGTGCTGACCTCGCAGTCGTCGCGCGGACCCAGTCGGGATTGGCTTTCCTTGGTCAAAACCGGCGAAGCGCGTACCAAAATTCGCGCATGGTTTAAGAAGGAAAAACGGAG
>CAZMAZ010000007.1:14419-24049 GCA_964564255.1 uncultured Clostridium sp.
AAACCGGCGAAGCGCGTACCAAAATTCGCGCATGGTTTAAGAAGGAAAAACGGAGCGACAATATTGCGGTCGGTAAAAGCGCGGTGGAAGGGGAACTGCGTAAATATGCAGCGCGCCTGACCGAAGCGCAGAAAAACGAAATTCTCGCCGCAACTGCACAGCGTTGCGGGTTTGCGGGCGTGGAAGATATGTACAATACCATCGGGTACGGCGGCATGCCGATTGCGCGTATTGTATTCCGTATGCACGAGGAAGCCGATAAGGTAATCGGAACAAAGAATCAGACCGCCGAGGAAGCCGAAGCCTCCATTTTGCAAAAAGCGGTCAAGCCCCACCGTACCAAAGCGGACGGCGGTATTATCGTGGACGGCGAATACGGATGCGCGGTCAAATTTGCCAAGTGCTGTAATCCTTTGCCGGGTGACGAGGTCATCGGCTTTATCACCAAAGGATTCGGTATTTCCATTCACAAGCGGGATTGCCCCAATGTCACGCAAAATATCGACCGCCCCGAAACCGCCGCACGCTGGGTCAGTGCATGGTGGGAAAACAACACGGGCGGCACAGACAAGAGCGAATATGAGGCGCTTTTGCAACTGTATACCGAGGATCGTATCGGCATTATGGCAGATGTTGCCACCATGCTTGCCGATATGAAGATCCCCATTCATCAAATCAACACACAGCGTCGTGCCAACGGAGAAGGAATTATCAACCTGAAGGTCGGATGTAAAAACACGACCACGTATCAGTATATCGTGGATCGGTTGAAGACGCTTCCCGGCGTACACGATGTTGTACGCGGATTTTCGTAAACAATCGGGAGGATGAGATATGAGAGCGGTTATACAACGAGTCAGCAGTGCATCGGTTGCGGTAGACGGAACCGTTTGCGGACAGTGTCGGGAGGGACTTTTGATTCTGCTCGGCGCCGCATGCGGGGATACGCGCGAGGATGCGGAGCTGCTGCTAAAAAAAATCGTAAAATTGCGTATTTTTTGCGACGATGCGGGCAAAATGAATCGATCGGTTAAGGATATTGACGGCGAAATTTTGCTGATTTCTCAATTTACCCTGCTTGCCAACTACAAGCACGGCAACCGTCCCGATTTTTTGCAGGCGGCACCGCCTACCGAGGCGGAGGCGTTGTACCGTTATTTCGGAGAGCTGGCAGAGCGGGAGGTGCGCCATGTCGGATACGGCATTTTCGGGGCACATATGCAGGTCTCCCTGACCAATAACGGACCGGTAACCATTGTGATGGATACCGATGTTTTGAAAAACAAAGGGAATAAAGAGAACAAAGAGAACAAAGAGAACAAAGGGAAGGAACATGCGAACGCGGATGCGCAGAAGGAAGACAGAGCATGAAAATCTATATTGACGGCAATACAAAAATAAATCGTTACTATGTGCAAACGCTTTGCATGGTATTTTTCCCGAATGTCAAATTCTCGGAAGAGGAGGAGGAAACGCCCGAAACGCCGATTTTACGCTTGCGGGTGGAGACGCTTGCGGACGGTTCGTTGAAAATTGCCTGCTGTGCGACAATCGGGGACCGTTCGGCGGCAAGCGATAAGGAATATCCCGTGCGCGGGGATTTGGACACCGACCGCTTTTTGAAGATTGCCATCGGCGATGCGGTGGTATCGGCTTGCGGAGAGCTGATCGGATACCGTCCCGCCTGGGGCATTCTGACCGGCGTTCGCCCGTCCAAGGTGGCAACCGAAATGTTGCTTGCGGGGATCAGCAAGACCAAGGTCAAGCGTATTTTGACCAATGATTACTTTGTCATTCCCAAAAAAGCGGCTTTGGCGGTCGATGTTGCGCAAAATGAGCGACGGATTATCGGCACACCCGATCGAAAGGATTGCAGCCTGTATATTTCCATTCCGTTTTGCCCGACCAGATGTGCCTATTGCTCCTTTGTTTCCTATTCTTCCAAACGGTTGCTCTCTCTGATTCCGGAATATCTTGACCGTTTGCTTCGGGATATTCGGCAGATGACCGAAACCGTACGTCGGCTCGGCTTGCGGGTTAAGACCGTTTACATCGGCGGTGGCACACCGACCGTATTAAACGAACAGCAGCTTGCAACGCTTTTGCAAACGGTTGCCGAATGCGTCGATTTGCAAGCACTGGAGGAGTATACGCTGGAAGCGGGAAGACCGGATACCATCACAGCCGAAAAACTGCGCATTGCCTACCAAAACGGTGTCAACCGTGTCAGTGTCAATCCGCAAATTCTTTGTGACGATGTGCTTGCCGGTGTCGGCAGGTCTCACACGACCGCCCAGTTTTTATCCGCCTACGAGATGGCGCAAAGCTCCGGCATTCCGATTATCAATACCGACCTGATTGCGGGTCTTCCCGGAGACAGGTTTGCAACCTTTTCGGTATCTTACGACAAAATTCTTTCTTTGCGTCCGCAAAACATTACGGTACATACACTTTCCATCAAGCGCGCGGCTGAGCTGCGGCAAACCGACGCAAAACTTTATGCGGTGCGGGGGGGAGATACCGGAAAGTGTGTGGATTATTCGCAAATCAAGGCAATGCATGAAGGGTATAAGCCCTACTATATGTACCGTCAAAAAAATACGGTCGGCAACTTCGAAAATGTCGGGTTGGCGCTGGACGGCTATGAAGGGTACTACAATATCTATATGATGGAAGAGGTGCACTCCATTTTTGCGGCAGGTGCGGGCGCGGTGACCAAGCTGGTCGATTACACGCCGCAAAACGGGACAAAGCCGATTATCGAACGGCTGTTTAATCCCAAATATCCGTATGAGTATCTGCGCGAAGACACAACCGAGGAAAAAACCGAGGCGATTGTGCGGTTTTATACGGAACACGGCATTTGCTGATTGCATATCCTAAAACATCCAAACATCATAAAATCAAATCAAGCAGGACAAAATAAGGGTGCTCATAAGATGATCATAAGATGAAATGCAGGGAAGCCCCTGCCGTTTGCGCGATGTCGCTCGGTATCTCCCGAAGAAAAACACGCACATGTTTACACAGGAGGAGAAGAATGTACGTACCAAAAACGTTTGAAAATCCCGAAACGGTAAAGCTTTTCGTCGATCGGGCGGAAAGGCGTTTTGCGGAAGAAGTTTGGCATCTTGCAAAAAGAACCGCGATGCAGTGTAAGGAAAAAAAGATTGGTTGCATCAGCTTGACGGGACCGACCTGCGCGGGGAAAAGCACGATGGCAAAACGGTTGCGGCAGGCATTGACTGCCAATCAACTTGAGACATGCGTGATTTCGATTGATGATTATTATCTTTGCAGAAGGAGTCGGGGAAAGGACCCCTCCCCGGACCGCGGTTTTGCCGCCGCGTCGACCGATTTCGATTCGGTGGATACCATTGATTTGGAGGCATTGCACCAAACCGTAACCCAACTGCGAAACGGTTTGGCGGCACAGGTACCGATTTACGATTTTACCGCGCGAGAGCGTGTCGGGTTCCGCACCGTGCAGGCGAGGGAAAATACGGTATTTTTGTTCGAGGGCATTCAGGTGCTCTATCCGAAGGTTTCTTCGATTTTGTCGGATTTGTCGAATTTGTCGGACGGCGACGATTGCTTGTCGATTGCCATCCTTCCGCTTGAAGGGATTGCATCGGAAAATGTCAGCTTTACGCCCGAAGAAATCCGTTTTTATCGCCGTCTTGTGCGGGATGAAACATTTCGCGGCAGCAGTGCGGAATTTACCTTTTCCCTGTGGGACGGCGTCAGAAAAAACGAAGAGGAAAATATTTTCCCGTATCTGTCCGCCTGCAGTGAGGTAATCAATTCCACACATGCGTATGAAATTCATGTTCTTGCACCGTTGCTTTTGCAGGTGCTTGGGGAGATTAAACCCACGTCGGTCTACAGAGAGTCTGCCGACCGCATCCTTGCCAAAATTCGGGGATTTCAGCATTTGGGACCGTCATTTTTGTGGGAAGACTCTCTTTATTGGGAGTTTGTGAAGGGCAGAGAACCGCAAGAGCGGTAAACATTTTAGCCTGAAGAGAGAGGTTTTGCATGAAATTATTGCTTAAAAATTGCACTACGGTGCGTACAGGACTTGGGAAACGCATTCACGTTTTGATTGACGGCGCCCGTATTGTCGGTCTTTTTGACGAAAAACAGCCGATGGCGGAAAAGGCATCGGAAGGCGCGGAGGTGATTGACTGCGGGGGAGATTTGTTGCTTCCCGCCTTTGTCAACACGCACACCCATGCCGCCATGACGCTTTTTCGCGGATACGGCGAAGGGCTGCCGCTCGGGCGCTGGCTTTCGGAATGCATCTGGCCCGCGGAGGATAAACTGACCAAAGAGGCGGTCTATGTTGCAAGTCTGTTTGCCGCCGCCGAAATGATACGCGGCGGGACGGTCAGCTTTTCGGATATGTACTTCTTTGAAGAGGAAACGGCACGCGCCGTGCTTGCAAGCGGCATGAAGGCAAACCTTGCGCGTTGCGTGGTTTCGTTTGACCCGAGTGAAAATCCTGCCGCATCGCAAAGAATTGCCGAAGCGCTTGCCCTCTTTTCCGAATGGAACGGCGCGGGGGACGGCAGAATCCGCATTGATTTTTCGCTTCACGGTGAGTATACCAATACCGAAGCCACCTGCCGTTATTTGGCGGAGCGGGCGGCGGAGCGGCATGCGCGCATGCAGGTGCATTTGTCCGAAACTCAAAACGAGCACGCCGAATGCATCGGGCGGCACGGGAAAACGCCGACCGCCTTTCTGGCGGACTGCGGCGTGTTGGATCTGCCGACCACCGCGGCGCATGCGGTTTGGGTCAGTGATGACGACATGCAAATTTTGCGGGACAAGCAGGTGATCGTCGCGCACTGTCCCATCAGTAATTTGAAGCTGGGCAGCGGTGTTATGCCTTATGAGAAAATGAAAAAGGTCGGACTTTCGATTGCGCTGGGTACCGACGGCGCCGCTTCCAACAATCGTTTGGATTTGCTTCGCGATTTGCAAACCGCCGCACTTTTGCACAAGGGAATCGGTCTTGACCCGACAGCGGCGGAGCCGCAGGCGCTTCTGACCTCTGCCACACGCACGGGCATGCTTGCACAGGGAAGAGAAGACAGCGGCGAGATTGCGGTCGGAATGCGCGCGGATTTAACCCTGCTTTCCTTGCATCCCATACATAATATTCCGGTCTATGCCCCCTTATACTCGGTTGCTTACAGTGCCGATGCCACAGACGTGCGCCTGACCGTTTGCGACGGCGTCATACTTTACCGCGACGGCGCGTATACTACCATTGACGAGGAACGGCTTCGCTTTGATATGACGCGTATTCTCGATCATTATTTCGATTGAAACGGCGGTGATGATTTGTCGCAGGGCGTAAAAGACCGAGAGCAGGGCGATCGGCAAAAGGGAAAACGGTTTTTCTCGGGTGTGCTGATTTTGACTCTGTCCGCGACCGTAATTAAAATTCTCGGATTTTTATGTAAAATTCCGCTTCTGCACTATTTGGGCAGTGAAGGCATGGGATACTACAATACGGCATACGAGATTTATGCGCTGTTTTGCGTGCTGGCAACAGCCGGCTTGCCGGTTGCCATGTCGGTTATGATTTCGGGAAGCCACGGCAGTGTCTATGCACCGCGCGCCGTTTTGCGCGCCGCTCTGCGCATTTTGTTTCCGATTGGGCTTGGCGGTACGGTTTTCCTTTTCTGCTTTGCCGAATATATTGCCAAAATTCCGCAAAATCCGGGCGCGTCGGGAGCGATTCGCGCCATTGCGCCGGCAGTTTTACTGATTTGCTTGTGCGGTGTTTTGCGCGGCTACTTTCAGGGATGCGGGAATATGGTTCCGACGGCATTGTCCGAAACCACCGAAGCGGCGGCAAAACTTTGCTTTAGCATTTTGTTTGCCTCCTTTGCGCAGGAAAGCGGAAAAAGTGTTGTGCAGATCGGCACCTATGCAACCTACGGCATCTGCATGGGCACCTTTGTTTCCTTGCTTACCTTGCTGGTCTTTTTGGCAAGAGACACCAAGCATCCGCCCGCACTTGCCGCTTCCTGTCTGCAATCGGGGGAAACGACCGCGCTTTTGCGGCTGTCATTGCCGATTACGCTTTCCGCGGCGCTGGTCAGTGTAACGCGCCTTGCCGATATGACCTTGATTCTTCGCCGTTTGCAGGATACGGGAAAAACGGCAGCCGAGGCGAATGCCTTGTTTGGTAGTTATTCGACCCTGGTTTTGCCGCTGTTTGGATTGGTGCCCGCTTTTGTCAGCGCGATTGCGTTGCCGCTGATTCCCAATCTTTCCGCCAAATCCGAGCAAAAGGAAAGCAGTCATGCCCTGATTTCTGCCGCGGTGCGACTGACCGCCGTGATTGCCCTGCCCGCAACGCTGGGGTTGTCGCTTTTTGCAAGCCCGATTTTGTCCCTTCTGTTTCGGGGACAGGCGGAAGCGGTCGCAATTGCCGCCCCGCTGTTGTCGGTTTTGGCAGTATCTCTTCTGCCGTCCTGTCTGATTACCGTTCTCAGTGCGGCTTTGCAGGCATACGGACGTCCCGGCATCCCGCTTGTCGGAATGACAGGCGGCTTGGTTGTGAAAACCGTAATTGCCTATATTTTGCTCGGCATTCCGTCAATCGGTATTTTCGGGGCACCGATTGGCGCATTGATTTGCAATCTGCTTGTTGTTTTTGCGGATTTGTACGCCCTTTCCCGTATCAGCGGCTGGAGGGTGCAGACCGATCAGGTGCTTTTACGACCGCTTGCCGCTTCGGTTTTCCCGATTGGCGGTATCTACCTGCTTTGGCGCGTTCTGCCGCAGACACATCTTGTGACCGTGATTTGTATTTTGTCCGCAGTGCTTGTTTACCCGCTCTTTCTTTTCCTGTTCGGGTGCACAAGCCCTTCGGAGCTCTCCCTGCTTTTGCGAAGGAAGGCAATGAAACAGGAAACATCTTCAAAAAATAAAAACAAAGGATAAAAAATGCCATATGACAAACCTTGCATTTGAACAAAACAAGCAATATTTGCTTGCCAAAGAGACCTATGATATGTCGGATTTTCTGCTGCTTTTGCGGTTGCTCCGCGACCCTGAAAACGGCTGTCCTTGGGACAGCGTGCAAACGCATCAAACCGTCAGAAACAATTTTATCGAAGAAACCTATGAGGTGATTGAGGCAATTGACACCGACAATGCGCCGCTTTTGCGGGAAGAGCTGGGCGATGTTTTGTTGCAGGTGGCATTTCACGCGGGGATTGAAGAGGATGCGGGACGGTTTGACTTTAACGATGTCGTGGACGCCCTTTGCAAAAAACTGATTTACCGTCACCCGCATGTGTTCGGCGATGAGGTTGTGACCGATGCGGAACATGTTCTTGTGACATGGAATCGCCAAAAGAATGCGGAAAAGACCGAACGCGTTACCGTGACCGACAAGATGAATGCGGTTCCGCGTATGTTACCCGCCTTGATTCGCGCCTACAAGGTTGGCAAACGCGCCCCCTTTTTCGATTTTGAGGACGCCGACGGGGTTCTTGCCAAACTGCGGGAAGAGACCGACGAGGTCGGTGCGGCGATACAAAGCGGCGACAGCGCCGATATGGAAGAGGAGCTCGGCGATCTGCTTTTGACCGTGACCTCTCTTGCACGGAAATTGCATATCAATCCCGAGGAGGCTCTTTACCGCGCGACCGATAAATTTATCAATCGGTTTGCGTTGATTGAAGAGGCGGTGCAAGCGACCGGGAAAAATCCGGAGCAGCTCTCAATGCAGGAGCTGGATGCCATTTGGGATGAGAACAAAAAGAAAGAAAAAGAAAAACAAGAGAAGCAAGAAAAGCAAAATGACAAGGAGAACTGATGTATGCGACTTGACAAATATTTAAAGGTTTCCCGCATTATCAAACGCAGAACCGTGGCAAACGACGCCTGCGATGCGGCATTGATTACCGCAAACGGCAGACCGGCAAAAGCCTCCTACGAGGTCAAGGTCGGGGATGTTTTGGAGATTACCTTCGGAGAGCGAAAGCTCAAAATTGTCGTTACCGATGTGCGCGAGGTTTGTGCCAAAAACGATGCCGCAACCCTGTATCGGGTAGTAGAATAACGGAATAAATCACAAGCACCCGAAACGGAAATTTGCATAACTCTTTGTTTGTTTGCATACAGTGATAACGCGATATAATCGACGGGGAGGGTGCACGAATATGAACAACGGATACGGTACGCAGGGGCAGAACTCGATTGGCAACGAAAAAAAGGCGCACCGAATACAGTGCGAAGCGCGCGCAAGTATGCGTCTTTGCGGAATCTGCGATGTCAAAAGTTTTGACCCGAAGAGCGTTTTGTTGACCAGCACCGAAGGGGACATGGTGATTGAAGGCGAGGATTTGCGGATTACGGTCTGGAATACCGAGGCGGGCAACATGGAGCTGACCGGCAGAATCGACGGACTCTACTATTACGAGTCGCATCCGAACGACCAAGGAAACAAGAACGGAAAGAGCGGGAAAAACGGGGGAAGAGAATCCGGCTGGCACCGCCTTTTCCGCTGAGTCCGAGGCAAGCGCATGGAGGTATCACAGCTGATGCTGGCGCGCATGTACCTTTGTACCTTTTTGGCAGGGGTAACAGGCGGGCTCGGATTGGATATTGTCTCTTTTTTTCGCCGACTGATCGGAATCAAAGGCAAAAGCGGTAAAAAGCGACGCGGATATAGGACTATAGCGGGCATTGTCTTCTTTTTGCTTGATTTTCTGCTTGCCGTGTTTTGCGGAATCTGCGTGATACTGATTCGGTATTTTTTAAATGACGGCAAACGAAGACCCGAAATTTGGCTTGTGTTTGCGTGCGGCGTGTTTTTGTGGTACATAGGACCCGCACATATTGTGCGACCGCTTCTGTCGTGTCTGGCAGACGGCGTGCGGCATCTGTTACGGCAAATTTTGAAACCGATTTTTGCGCAAATCGAAGCACATGCGGAAGCAAAACGGCAAGCACAAAAGCGGACGGAAACAGAGAATTACGGCGAAAAAAAGAAAAAACAGGACAAAACAAAAAAACAGGAAAAACAGGAGGCAAAGCATGAAGGACGCAAAAGAACAAAGCAAGGGTCGGGAGGAACCAACCAAGCGGGAGCCGCTTGACGAATACGAGGAAGAACAGACAGATACCCCCTTCGGCGAGGGAGAAACGGTGACATTTACGCGGGAAAAGCGTGTCGGCTTGCGCATGGTGGGCTTATTCTTTTTGTGCGTGCTTGTAATTGTCGCCGCCTGCATTTTTGTGTCGGGTATCATTCGCTATAACCGTTTGGAAGCCGAAAAAGAGGAGCTTATGGAACAGCTGAGGGAGTTGGAGAGCAAAAACGAACAGCTGGAATATGAGCTGAATTCGCCGATTGATTACGACTATATTGTCCGCCGTGCGCGGGAACTGGGAATGTTTTTCCCGGATGAAGACGTTTACTATAACGGAAACGGCGATTAAACGAAAACGAAAACAAAAACAAAAACAAAAAACAAAAGAGAAAACCGCTTGCACGCCGAAAAACGGCACAAGCGGTTTTGTTTTTTAGAGCCCGAGCAGAGCCTGCGCGGCATACATGACAATCGGCATGGTTAGGACCGAAAGCAGCGAGGAAAT
>CAZMAZ010000008.1:0-23489 GCA_964564255.1 uncultured Clostridium sp.
ACCGATGCGGAAGGCAGTACCGACACCGACCGCGTGCCGACTGCCGACGCCGCGCATGCGCTCTTTTATGCCAAAAGGCAAGAGGACGTTTACATTACCGTACATGTCAGCAACCCCGACAATTATGAAATTCTCTCCTTTACACTGAACGGCAAAACCTATGCGTCTTACATGTTCGAAAGCGGTTCGGACATGGAAAATCTGATTCTCAAATACAATGTCGGCGATGCGCAGGGCATTGTGGATTACACCATTGACGGCATCAAATACGTAGACGGCACCGAAATCAAGGACGTTTTGATGGAAGGCGACAAAACCGTTTGCGTCGGCGTTTACACCGAAAATCAACCGCATGCCGAAATCAAAGCGCTTGTCGTCGGCATCAATTCCCTCTCCTTTACCGTGCAATCCGCCGACCCGCTCGACCTGATTGCGCAGAGCGGCGGCACACTGTACGCCGTTGTAACCGACGGCTCCTCCCTCCTTTGGCGACAAGCCTTAACGGTTGGCGAGTCAACCGCCGTCAAGGTTAACAGCCTGGCAACCGGCAGCTATTACACCTGCGCCGTTGTTGCCGAATATGACGCTTTGGACGGTGTCGGCATGGATTCTCACATTTTGGCAGAGGTAGACGGCTATACGCAAACCGTGGTCGGATTTGACAATGTGACCGTCACGCAGGACACTCTCCGCTTTGAAACGGTTTGGAACGACGCCGTCGGAGACAAAACACCGACCTCGGTCGTGCTCTATCTCGGCGACGAACAGGTACAAACGCTGAGCCCGACCGCAACCGCCGCCACCGGGCTTTTGTCCGGTCAAACATATCGGCTGGTGCTGACCTATCAAAACGGGGAAAACACCGAATCCGCAGAGATAACCTTTACCACAAAAGAAAGAACCGCGCCCACGCTCGGCGTGACCGTCAACTCCGCAACCGCCGATTCGCTTTCCTTTGCCGTTACACTCGGCGACCCCGACGGCATCGGAAAAATCACCGAAATCGCACTCCTGCACGGCACGGATGCCCCCATTTTGGCAAGCGGCACCGACGCGCGCACCTTTGAAGGTCTGCTCTCAAATGCCGACTATACCCTGCGCGTCACCTGCACCTATGATCTCGGCGACGGCGCCGGCGCGAAAACACTGACCAAAACCGCCGCAGCAACCACCAAGGCGAAAACCGCCCCCACGCTCTCCTTCCCCCAAGACTTCGAAAGCACTCTTACCGCCGTGTCGGGCAGCTTGCGTGCGGTCGACCCCGACCGTGTACTGCTTCGCAAGACAGTTTCTCTGTATCGGCAAAACGCGCTTGTGGCAACACTTGTGGCAACAACCGAGCCGAGCGCCGACGGTCGATTTGCCTTTGACGGTCTGCAATACGGAACCGCCTATACCGTACAGGTGACCTATACCTATGACCTCGGGGACGGCAAGGGCACAAAAACGCAGACCGTTTCGAAAGAGGCACTGACAACGCCCTATTTCGATTTGACCTCCTGTGCCGTCCGCAATACCTCTGCCGTCTCGGACGGAGATACCGTTTTTTTGCAAATGGAGCTGGATAACCCGCTGGGCGCCAAGGTAACCGAGGTTTGTATCAACGGAAGCTATTATGCGGTGACAAATACCGTCACAAGCAACCGCATCACCCTGGAAATTGTCAACAACGGGCAGTTTACCGGCGGCAACACCACCCTGACGGTGGAAAAATGCCGCATTCTGCAAAACGGCAAAGCATGGGAGATCACGCCCTCCGCGTCACATAGCGCTACCGTGTTTATCAACGCAAAGGTCAAAATTCTGTCCTGCTACATGGCAGATGAAAATTATCAAATGACACACGCATTGGTGGTGGGTCGCCCGTTCTATCTCATGCTTGAGCTGGATAATCCTGCCGATTATCCGATTGTTTCGATAGACGCGGCAGACGCAAGCATGCACGGCGGCGAAAAATATGACCTTTCGGAAATAGTCAAAATCAAAAACGGCTTGTATGCTTGCCGGATATTGAACAATTTCCCATTCGACTCTTCTTTGGGCTATGATACCGAGATGTATTCTGTCTCAATCACCGCCGTCCGGTATCGTATAACCGACCTGTCTGTTGTCACCGCCTACCCCGACAGGCAATCGGAATACTACTCTTACTTTAGGATTTTCCAAAATGAGGTCCGTACCGTCTCCACCCCCGAAGACCTGAAAAATATGGCAGAAGGCATCTGCTATGAGCTGATAAACGACATCGATCTGGCAGGCATCGAATGGACCGCCGTTCCCTTCTGCGGCATTCTGAACGGAAACGGCTATGCCATTCGCAACATGTCCCTGGTCAGAAACATCACAAACGGGGATGACGGAACAGGCAATGCCCATATCGGTCTCTTTTCCGGGGCAAGCGGTTTGATTCGCGATCTTCACATTGAAAATTGCAGCTTTATTGTAAGCTCCGACACGGTCTCTCTCATGTACGGTGCCATCGCGGCATCGGCGGACTACGATACCCTGGACATTATAAACTGTTCGGTGGATGCCGATTCCTATGCCATCCTTTCCGCACCGTGCGTATTCGCCGGCGGCGTTGCCGGCGCGGCAAATTATCTGTATGGCTGTTGCAATTACTCTTCTCTCTCGGTCACAAATACGGAAGTCTCTCGCGCCGGCGGCATTGCCGCCACTGTTACGGGCATGGCAGAGCAATGCGTCAACTACGGAAACATCTCGGTGCATTCAAGCGCGCTGTACGTAGATGGCGGTGCATGCTGCGGCGGCATCTCGGGCTACGGCGGAAAAATCGTCAATTGCATCAATCACGGTAACATCGAGCAC
This sequence comes from uncultured Clostridium sp., assembly GCA_964564255.1. GTDB lineage: Bacteria > Bacillota > Clostridia > Oscillospirales > CAG-272 > CAG-448. Next base: position 2,830 of record CAZMAZ010000008.1, read on the forward strand.
GAAGAAACAAATCCGAACGGCAGTCATCGAATCGGCGGTATTATGGTGGGCGAAGTCGGGTGCGGTATCATCATAAATTGCCTCAATACGGGAAAAATCTCTTCCAACGACACCGTCGCGGGCATATGTGATGCGACAGAATACACACATCACCAATTTGTTTCCCCGACCGTTCGAAGCTGTCTCAATGTCGGCACGCTGACAGCGCCGACCACCTATGGCATCGCTTGCAAGCAAGGCTGCACTGCCACCGACAGCTATGCGCTCTCGCTGAAAAACAACTCCACAGGCAACACCGTTACCCTTGCAGAGCTTGCAACCCCCGACTTTTACATCAATGTCCTCGGCTGGGACCCGACAATCTGGAATTTCGAAAACCTCGACCCGCAAAACGGCAGGTTCCCCACTCTCCGTTGAGCGCACCCCACCGACCGCTTTCTCTGTTGACCACACCACCGTCGACCGCAAAGCCGTTGACCGCACCCTTTCGCCCCCGCGGACCCCGCGGGGGCATTTTGTGCGGGTTCTTGCGATATTGCAATACCTCTACGGTCATTATATCTGCCAATCAGACACCGATTCGCCCTCTTTTTTTCAAAAAACTCTTGACAGCAAGCGAAAAATAGGGTACAATAATATTGTATGTCATTTTGCATATCATCGGAGCATCCCGAAGGAAACGGAGGAACCCTATGTTTCACAGCATGACCGCGTTCGGTCGCGCGACAGCCGACACGACCGACAAGCAAATCACGGTCGAAATTCGTTCGGTCAACAACCGCTATCTGGACTGCAGTGCAAGGCTCCCGCGCACCATGTCCTACATGGAAGAAAAAATCAAGCCTTATCTGCTTTCGCGCGGTATCGCACGCGGCAAGGTTGAGGTGAGTATCTCGGTGCAGTATACCGAACGCACCGAGCAAACGGTGCAGCCGGACTTCGCCTATGCGGATGCCTATATTGCGGCACTGCGTGCTCTGCGGGATCGCTATGCGCTTCCCGACGACATCAGCGTTATGCGTGTTGCCGGCAATCCTGCCGTATTTACCGAGAAAAAGCCGCTGTCCGCAGAAGAACAAAAGCAAAAGGAAGCACGGGAATGGGACGAGGTTTGTGCGGTTCTTGCCGAGGCGACCGACCGTTTTCTGCAGGCACGCGACGCCGAGGGACAGCGCATTCTGACCGATTTGGCGGACAAACTGCAAACCATTCGCGCCCTTGTGGCAGAGATTGAGACGCTTTCCCGCTGCCGTGCCGCCGCCTATCGCGACACCTTACTTGAACGGATGCGCGCTCTGCTTGCCGATTTGCATGTCCAACCGGATGAGAGCAGGCTACTGACCGAATGCGCGATTGCCGCCGACAAGCTCGCCATTGACGAAGAGCTGGTACGGCTTCGCTCGCATTTTGCCGCCTATGAGGCATTCACGCAAGAAACACAACCGGTCGGCAGGAGCATCGATTTCCTCTTACAGGAAATGAATCGCGAAATCAACACCATCGGCTCCAAAGCTGCCGACGCGCAGATTGCGCAAAGGGTGGTGGATGTGAAAACCGAGCTTGAAAAAATACGCGAACAGATTCAGAACATAGAATAACGGAATAAACAAAAAAGAAACAAAAAAGAAGGTATCATACCATGAAATTCATCAACATAGGCTACGGCAACATGGTTGCGGCGGAACGCATCGTGTCCTTGGTCAATCCGGATCCCTCTCCCATCAGACGTTTGGTGCAGGATGCAAAAGCCGCCGGCCGTGTGATTGACGTCACAAGCGGCAGACGCACTCGTGCGGTGATTATCACCGACTCCGAGCATGTCATTCTCTCCGCTCTGCAAACAGAAACCCTTGCCGCGCGTCTGAATGACGACAATGCCGCAGAGGATGTCTCTGCCGAGGACGACGACGCGGAGGAATAAGCCCTACGGTAAAACACAAAATCCCATAAAACCCACAAAATCTACAAAAAATCGAATTGAAAGGATACACTCATTATGCTTCATCCAACCATTAACGAACTCCAACAGGACGGCAAATTCAACCGCTACGAGGTTGCGATTGCCACCGCAAAATGCGCCCGCATGATCACAGAAGAATATGTACAGCAACGTGAGCTGGCAGAACGCGAAATCGCCATCAACAAGGACGGCGATCATTCCATGGCAAACATGATTGACAGCGATCTGCGCGATCAAAAAGCCGTATCGGTCGCGGTGGATAAAATCTCCAAGGGCGACTTTGAAATTCATCATGATCCCGATGCGGACGGGGAAATCAACAAGGAGCGCACCATCGACATTTCCACCTTGATTCCCGAAACGCTGTCGGAACCGATTGTCATTCAGGATGACGAAGAGCCTGAGGAGGAAAAGCAGTACCACTTCGACGTACTCGACGACGAGGACGAATAAGCCTGCGCCAAAACACAAAAATCCGAAATTCCGATTTTTATTTCAATTTCGGTTTTAAGAATTCCAAACGCTTTGCGGAAAGGAGGCACGGAAAACAGTGTCGGTATCCTATTCTGTCGGGGAAATCGCGCGGGTTTGTCTGCTGGATGTTCCCTATGCCATCGATCACCCCTATGACTACTTCATCCCGCCGGATTTGCGCCCCGCGGCACAGCCCGGTTGCTTTGTCACGGTTCCGTTCGGAAAAGGCAACCGTAAGCAGATTGCCTTAGTGCTCTCTCTGCCCGCCGGCAGTAACTACCGTGACCTGAAGCCCTTGCACAGCAGTTGTTCGCCCGCGCTTTCGCTCAACGACGAAATGCTTTCGCTTTGCCTGTATCTAAAGGAACAGACACTTTGCACAATCGGAGATGCCGTGCGCTGTCTGATTCCCTCTGCCGCGCTTTCCAAATTGGTGGACTATTACCGCCCTGCCGCAGAGTCGGACACCAAATCCGTCGGTAACCTATCTCCGGCGGATTTGTTCGTATTTGATTACATTCGCGGACGTTCGGCACAGTCGGGCAGTGTCTCGACCGATTCCCTGCGCGCCAAATTCGGCGCCAAGGTTACCGAATCCATACGGACTCTGCGTGAAAAGGGCATGATTGTCTGCTCATCCGAAATCCACGACGGTTCTCCCCGAAAGGAGGTCGCCGTCTATTCTCTCGTCACACCCGACCAAGCCGACCAAAATCCCTCCGCGCGCGGCAGGCTTTCGCCCAAACAGCGGGAAATTATCGGTCTTTTAACCGAAGAAAAGGACGGCTTGACCGCAGAGGTCATTGCAGAGCGCGTCGGTGCCAAAAAAGCACAGCTGAACACCCTGGTCGAGCGCGGCATTCTGAAAATGTGCCTGTGCGCCGCAGAGGGCTCGGAGCCCGCACCGTCCGAGGAAGCCGCCCCGGCAGATGCGCCCGAACCGCTCCGCTTAAACGATGAACAAAACACCGCTTTTACGGCATTGCGCGACCTGTATGCATCGGGAGAAGCGCACGCTGCACTGCTGCACGGTGTCACCGGCAGCGGAAAAACCAGCGTCATGCTCCGTCTGATTGACGAGGTGCGGGCAGACGGCAGAGGGGTGATTTTGCTTTTGCCCGAGATTGCGCTGACTCCGCAAACCCTCTCGATCTTCCGCTCTCGCTATGCCGACGATGTTGCCGTCATTCACTCCGGACTTTCCGCCGGCGAACGGCTGGAATCCTTTCGTCGCATTCGGGAAGGTCGCGCCAATGTGGTTATCGGTACCCGTTCCGCAGTCTTTGCGCCGATCAAGCGGTTGGGGCTTTTGATTTTGGACGAGGAGCAGGAACACACCTACAAATCGGATCAAAATCCCAAATATCATGCACGGGATGTCGCCCGTCGGCGCTGTGCCGACAATCGGGCTTTGCTTCTTTTAGCATCGGCTACCCCGTCACTGGAAAGCTACAAGCGTGCGCTGGAAAACAGATACAGTCTGGTTACGCTTCGCCATCGCTACGGAGATGCCGCTCTCCCGCAGGTGGAGGTTACCGACATGCGCGAAGAAGCGCAGTCGGGAAATACCACGCCGATCAGCTCCCGATTGGCAGAAGAGATTACCGCAAACTACGAGCGCGGCGAACAAACCGTTCTGTTTCTGAACCGCCGCGGCTATAACCATCTGGTCAGCTGTCGTACCTGCGGCGAAGCCATTCGCTGTCCCTCCTGCTCGGTGGCAATGAACTATCACACCCGCAAGGGCACCTACGATGCGGGCGATCTGGTCTGCCACTGGTGCGGCAGACGGATGCCGGTTCCGCCCGTTTGCCCGTCCTGCTCATCCCCGCATCTGGCACATGTCGGCTACGGCACACAACGCATTGAGCAGGAGCTGTCCATACTCTGCCCCGACGCACGTATTCTGCGCATGGATGCCGATACAACCTCCTCCAAATTCGCGCATGACAGCATTCTCGGACAGTTTCGGCGCGGAGAAGCGGATATTCTGCTGGGCACGCAAATGGTCACCAAGGGACACGATTTCCCGGGCGTGACACTGGTCGGCGTTTTGCTGGCAGATGCTTCTCTCTATCTTGACGATTATCGCGCAAACGAAAACACTTTTTCCCTTCTGACACAGGTAATCGGTCGCGCGGGACGAGGCAACAAGGCGGGGCGCGCCATTATTCAAACCAATAACCCCAAAAACGAAATCATACGCCTGGCATGTGCGCAGGATTACGAGCGCTTCTTTGCCACCGAAATTCGATTGCGCGAGCTGCTGACCTTTCCGCCCTTTTGCGATATTGTTTTGATGACCATGATTTCCGAAGATGAAAAAGAGCTGATAACCGCCATCAATCTCCTGGCCGAAGAAACCAAGCGTGCCACCTCGGGTGAATTTTCCGACGTGCCGCTGATTCTGTACGGTCCCTTTGAAGCACCCGTTTATCGCGTTGACGGTAAATATCGCATGCGACTGGTCATAAAGTGCCGTCTCAATCGCCGTTCCCGCGCGCTGTTTCATGCCCTGCTCTGTCAATACGGCAAGGATATGCGAAAGCCCGCTCTCAGTATTGACTTTAACCCGTCGGGACTGTAAAAGGTGACAGACAAAAATCAAAAAATAATAGGAACTAAAGAGGATAAGTAGTATGGCAAGAAGAACCATTTTGAAAGAAGGAGACGAAACCCTGCGCAAAATTTGCCGCCCGGTGGAATCCATTACCCCGCGCATTCTCTCACTGATCGACGATATGGTCGAAACCATGCGCCGTGCGGACGGATGCGGTCTTGCCGCTCCGCAGGTCGGCATATTGCGCCGCATTGCTGTAGTGGAGTGCGAACCGGGTGAGGTCTATGAATTAATCAATCCGCGCATTGTCGCCTATGCCGGCGAACAGGAGGAAACCGAGGGCTGTCTCTCGATTCCCGGCAAATGGGGCACTGTCCGCAGACCCATGTATGTAACGGTACAGGCACTGAACCGTTTCGGCGAAACGGTGGAATATCGCGGCGAAGGACTGCTCGCACGCGCCTTCTGTCATGAAATCGATCATCTGGACGGCAAGCTGTTTATCGACAAAGCCACACGGATTCTGACGCCGGATGATTTGGAATAACATCGACCCGTAAAATGACCGAAAACACAGAAAACGGAGGAACCTCCATGCGAATTCTATTCATGGGAACACCCGATTTTGCGCTTTTTTCCTTGCGCGCACTGGTGGAAAACAAATACGACATTGCCGCCGTCGTAACACAACCCGATAAACCGCGCGGACGCGGCTATGCCCTGCTGCCGCCCCCTGTCAAGGTCTATGCCGTCGAGCAGGGCATTCCGGTTTATCAGCCTGCGACCCTGCGCGGTGAGGAATTTGCCGCTCTGCTGGAAGCCCTTTGCCCCGATTTGATTATCGTGGTCGCATACGGAAAGATTTTGCCCGAAAACGTGCTTGCCTATCCCCGTCTCGGGTGCATCAACGTGCACGGCTCTCTTCTGCCCGCATATCGCGGCGCCGCGCCCATGCAACGTGCCGTTATGGACGGATGTAAGCAGACCGGCATTACCACCATGTATATGGACGCGGGACTGGATACCGGCGATATGCTTTTGCGCGAAACGGTTGCCATCGAAGAAAACGATACCTTCGAAACCGTTCACGATAAAATGGGCGAATGCGGAGCACGTGTTCTCTTGCAAACGCTTGCACAGTTGGAAGCGGGTACGCTGACCGGAGTGGCACAAGCAGAGGCAGGGGTAAGCTATGCCGCCAAAATTCAAAAAGAAGACTGTATTCTGGATTTTACACGCCCTGCCGCATTTTTGCACAACCAAATCCGCGGTCTGTCCCCCGTACCGCTCGCCGTAACGCACACGCCCGACGGCAAATTGCTGAAAATAATCACCTCTCGCATAGAGCATGGCAGTCATACCGACAGTGCACCCGGTACTGTCTTGGAGCCAAAGGAGGGCTGTATTCGCATCGCTTGCGGCGACGGCAGTATTTTGCGAATTTTGCGCGTCCTGCCCGAGGGTAAAAAGCAGATGAATGCAAGCGATTTCCTAAACGGCAGAAAGCTGTGTACGGGAGACCGTCTCCTATGAAGCACCGTCAAAAGGAGACAGAAAAAAAGCGGAGCGTCGCGGTACAGGCACAACCCTCTGTGCGGGCAATGGCAAAGGACATTCTTTTGCGCATTGAGCACGCAGGACAATATTCGACGCTTGCCTTGCATGCGGCAATCGATCGCGCCGATCTTTCGCCTGCCGATCGCGGTCTTTTAACCGCTCTCTGCTACGGTGTAACCGAACGGCGCCTGACGCTGGACTATTACATCGATGCGCTGTCGGAACGGAAAGCCGACGAAATCGATGCGGATACGCGTACCGTTTTGCGCATGGGTCTGTACCAGATGACCTATATGGACAAAATCCCGCCGCATGCCGCGGTCAACGAGTCTGTCGCGTTGGCACCGCGCCGCGCAGCCGGATTTGTCAATGCGCTTTTGCGCACCTATTTACGCCGAAACAAACAGATTCCTCTGCCGGATCCCGATAAAGATCCCTTATTTGCGCTTTCGATTCGCACCTCGGTTCCCGTCCCGCTTTGCAAAAAACTGGCAGACATATTCGGCATGCAACAGGCAGAGGCTATTTTAAGCGCATCGCTTTTATGCGACAAAAGCGGCGCGGATGTGCGCGTCAACACACTGCGCACCACGCCGTCGGCGCTTGCCCTGCGTCTGGGCGAACAAAAAATCAAGGTTGACCCGCTCCCCTTTTTGGACAACGGACTGCACCTGACCCCGCCTGCCGTTACAAGTGCGGCATTTCGTGAAGGGCTTTATATCGTGCAGGATACCGCGTCACAGTACGCCTGTGCCGTTTTGGACCCGTTGCCCGGACAAACCCTCATCGATGCCTGTGCGTGTCCCGGGTCCAAATCCTTTACCGCCGCCATGTATATGCAAAATCGCGGACATATTTTTTCCTGCGATTTGCACGAAAATAAACTTTCTCTTGTTCGCGACGGCGCCAACCGTTTGGGCATCGATATAATACAGACCGTCTGCGCCGACGCACGCATTCCCCGCCCCGAATGGCAGGAAATCGCCGACCGTGTCTTGTGTGATGTCCCCTGCTCGGGGTACGGTGTCATAGCCAAAAAGCCGGAGATTCGCTATAAAGACCCTGCCGATGCAGAACGGCTTCCCGAAATTCAGTATGCCATTCTCGAAAACTGCGCGCATTACCTCAAAAAGGGCGGGCGGCTGGTTTATTCCACCTGTACTGTCCTGCCGCAGGAAAACGAAGCGGTAATTGCGCGATTCTTGGAAAGCAATCCCGCCTTCCGTCGGGTTCCCTTTTCGGTGGGCGGCATAAGCTGTCCCGACGGCATGCTTACGCTTCTGCCGGACGGCACGCATGACGGATTTTTCATCGCTTGCCTGACAAAGGAGGAACCGACCGCATGAAAGAACTGTTATCCTTATTTCCCGAGGAATTGGAGGCACTGCTTACCGAAATCGGGGAACCGAAATACCGTGCACGCCAAATTTTCCCGCAGCTGCATCGCGGCTTAACCCCGCCGGAAATGACCAACATCGGGAAGGAAACCCAAAGGCGCCTTGCGGAGGCGACAAGCTGTCACTTCCCGTCTATCCGCCGCAAGCTGGAATCCGCACTTGACAAAACGGTCAAGTATCTGCTGGAAATGGAAGACGGTGCCTGTGTGGAAGCGGTTGTCATGGAATATAAGCACGGCAACACCATCTGTATTTCTTCTCAGGTCGGCTGCCGTATGGGATGCCGTTTTTGCGCATCCACCATCGGCGGCAGAGTACGCAACCTTAGCGCGGGTGAAATGCTCGGGGAGGTTTTAACCGTCCAAAGAGATCTCGGCGAGCGCCGTATTTCCGGCGTTGTGCTGATGGGCATCGGAGAGCCGCTGGACAATTACGACAATGTTTTGCGCTTTTTGCGCCTGGTTTCCCATCCCGACGGCATTTGCATCGGATTGCGCCATATTTCCCTTTCCACCTGCGGTCTGGCAGACCGCATCCGACAGCTTTCCGCCGAAAATCTGCCGATTACCCTTTCCATTTCCTTGCATGCATCCGACGACGCGACACGCTCTTCCATTATGCCTGTCAACAATCGGTGGAATATTGCCGCTCTTCTTTCCGCCTGTAAGGATTGGTATGCGGTCACCGGGCGGCGCATCTCTTTTGAATATACCCTGATTGCGGGCAAAAACGACTCCCCCGAGGCGGCACGCAAGCTTGCCGATCTGCTCAACCGCAGCCTGCGAACGCGGGAGGCGGGCATGCCGATTCATGTCAATTTGATTCCGGTCAATCCGGTCAAGGAAACCGGGTTTGTTCGCGCAGATTCCCGCTCGGTAAAGCGATTTGCGCAAATTTTGGAAGAACACGGCATCCGTGCAACCGTCAGACGGACACTCGGTGCCGATATTAACGCCTCCTGCGGACAGCTCCGACGCGAGGACGCCGCCGCACGCGACAAATCTTAAGGAACCTCTCTACATACCGTATCCCGTCTTACGTGTATGAAATTTCGGGTAGGCTTTGCAAAGCCTCTGCCCCGTATGAGAGGATTTTCACATGAAAACGCGCATCCTGTTGCCAATCACCCTACTTTGCATCGGCGCCGCAACCGCTTCCTGTTATTTTGCTTTTCGCACTCTGTTTCCGCCACATGAAAAAAACTGCCTGCGCATCGCACTGCCCAACGCTTGCGGCGCTCCGTACGACGCCGCGCTGTTTGACCCGCACCTGTACGAGGTGACCCTGCGCGAGCAATACGATGACACCGTACCGATCGGCACCGTTTTGGCGCAAACACCGCCCGCAGGAGCCATTCGCAAGGTTGTCCCCGATACGCGGCGCTGTCCGGTTACTCTGCAGGTCAGTCGCGGTGTGCACACGGTCTCGATTCCCACGCTTGTCGGTCGCGACTATCGAAGCGCTCTTCTTTGCCTAGAATCTCTGGGACTGGTCCCACAGCTTGATTTTGTATCGGGAGATGACAAAAACGCGGCGGGAACCGTTCTGTCAACAGACCCGCCCGCCGAAAATAAGGTGCACGACGGCGACACGGTAGTCTTGACCGTATCCGCGGGTAAGGCAACACAAAGCATCTCACTTCCCGACCTGCGTTCCCTGCCGGTGGAAGAAGCGGAAGCCCGCCTTTTGCTTCTGGGGCTGAAATGCGAAATTGCAGACGAGCAGTATGACCCTGCCGTCCTGCCCGGTTGCGTGATTGATACCGTCGCGCCGATTGGCGCTTCCATCCCTTTCGGCTGTACGGTTCCCTTGCGCGTCAGCCTGGGGGCACAGCCCGACCCCGAGGACGCAAGCGAAAGCGAAGATCAAAGCGAAAGTGAAAGCGAAGACACAACCGAGTATGCGGACAACGGCAGCACAAGCCGTGACAAAGAAAAAATACCGTTTTATCGCCGATTGCTTCCGTGGCTGTAAAACGCTTTACAAACAACCGTGCAAGCAAGGCAAAGCACAAAATAACCGTTTTGGAACAATTCCGATTTGAATCATTCCGAATCGGAAGGAAAGGAGACTGTACTATGCGCCGAGACAATCCGCATTTTTCCGAAAACACCCCGTCGACAGACCGAGATGACCTGCCGAAATACCGCTCCGACGGTCTTTTGGTGCGCGGTATCGGCGGTCTTTACACGGTGCATCTTGACGCAGACGACACCCCGCTCGGCGGCAAATATGTAGACTGCCGTGCCTGCGGCGGATTCCGCCACGACGGCATCAAGCCGCTTTGCGGCGATCGGGTTACCGTCACCTATACAAATGCCTCCTTTTCTCTGCAAGACGGAACAGCAACAGCCAACGGCACCGATACTGCCATCACGCAGATTCTGCCGCGCAAAAACGCGCTGATTCGCCCGCCGCTTGCCAATCTGGACCTCTGCTTTGTCTGCATCGCCGCGGCGTCCCCCGCCCCCATGACCGACATGACCGACAAGCTGCTCTGCATTCTGGAGCACAATCACATTGAACCGATTTTGGTCATCGGCAAATGCGAATTGGATCCCGAACGCGCAAAGGAAATCGCGGACATTTACAGACGTGCCGGATTTACGGTGTTTCCGCTGAGCTGTCACACGAAAGAAGGCATACAAGCACCGGCGGCATACATAAAAAACAATCTCGACGGAAAAATCGCCGCCTTTGCGGGCGCATCCGGCGTTGGAAAATCCACCTTGATCAACACCCTTTTCCCGACATTCTCTCTGCAAACGGGCGGCATCAGTCAAAAAATTCAACGCGGCAAGCATACCACGCGCGCGGTAGAGCTGTTTCCGCTTGCCGTCGACGGCGCCTGCGGGTACCTTGCCGACACACCCGGCTTTTCCATGCTGGACTTTATGCGATTTGATTTTTTCACCAAAGAGGATTTGCCCGATACCTTCCGCGAATTTGCCCCATATCTCGGGCAGTGCCGCTATACGCGATGTACCCATCAAAAAGAAGAAGGGTGCGCCGTTTTGCACGCTGTGCAAAACGGCATCATCCCGCCGTCGCGCCATCAGAGCTATTGCGCACTGTATGAAATTCTCAAGGATAAGCATCCCTGGGACAAATAAGAGCCCGCCGCGCCGCTCTTTCCTTCCGAAAAACAAAAACAATTTTACTTTTCCAAAGGAGGTGTTTTTTCAAATATGAAGGCATATATCTATACCGGCGGCGATCTGCTTCCGGAAAACATAACCGAAGGTCCGCAGGATGGTGACCTTTGCATTGCCGCCGATGCCGGCTATCGACATGCCCTGTCGCTGGGCGCACGGGTGGATATTTTAATCGGCGATTTTGACTCGCTCGATCCCTCCTTGCAAAAGGAGGTGCAAGAAGCGGGAAAAACCGAAATTGTCCGACTCCCTCCCGAAAAAGATTTGACCGACACACAGTTTGCCGTAGAGCTTGCCCTTGGGCGCGGTGCGGATGAAATTGTCATCATCGGCGGACTGGGACGGCGTATGGATCATTCCCTTTCCTGCCTTGCCGTTCTGGAAAATCTGCGAGAACGGCGGATTGCGGCACATATCAATAACGGCTATAACCGCGTGCATTACCTCAACGCTTCTTCCATTTTGATTCCGCGCAGTGGCTTTCGCTATCTCTCGGTGCTTGCCATTGACCAAAAAATCAAGGGGCTGACTGTTGACGGATGCAAATATCCGCTCAAGCACGCCCCTCTGAACCGTTGCCTGCAATATGCCGTATCCAATGAAATCACCGGCAATTGCGCCCTGATTGCCGTGCGGCGCGGTCGCATTTTGATTATCGAATCACGCGATTGACCGCCGCACAAATCTCATCCTTATTCTTTTTGCCATGTCGGTAAGGCGCCTCTCCCCACGCAACATACGCCAAACGGCAAAGCCTTCGGAAAGACGCAAAATCACAATACCGAGAAAGGAGTTTCTTATGAACAACCAAAACAACAATTACAATTCGTTCTGGCCGGACAATTCGCAAAATCAATCTTCGACAAACGAATTCTTCGGCAACACCCCGGGCGGCAATCCGTACGGAACACAGACACCAGGCAAGGGCAATGCGATTTTTACCGATACGCTCTTTCTTGTCATCTGCATTCTCTTAACAGCCGCTCCCATTCTCTCATTCAACTTTAATGTGCTGGATGTCCTGTTCGCCGTCGGCGCATGGCTTCTCTATGCCGCCGTCAAAAAAAGACAGGATCCCTTTACCAATGCGGGCATGAGAATCATCGGCGGTACGGTGAAAGCCGAATACATTCTGATGTGGGTCGGTGTCGGCAGTCTGGTATTGGTCGGCATTCTTATGCTGGCCCTCTCCGGCACCATTGCCGACGCCGTCAGGGAAGCCTTCCCGAATGTCAACCAGCTCTCCGATCTCTTGGCAAAGCTGCAAACCGAATATGACTTGGTCTTGGATTTGGATGAAGAAACCGTTCTTTATCTGCAGGAAGTGCTGGGGGATTTGTTGTCCGAACTGTCCTTTGCCGATTTGATTCAAACCGTGATTACCCTCTGCGGCGTTATGTTTTTGTGCATGGCAGGCATCATGACGGCAATCAATCTGGTGCTCTACCGTCCCTTGAAGAAGTTTATTGCTTCCTTCCGTCAATCCGCACCCATGGGACAGCCGATTCGTCATGCAAAATACATTCGCATTGTGCTGATTGTATTTGCGGTCTTCAGCATGCTCAGCGCGCTCGGCTCCCTGAGCTCCGATTTTATGATATTCCTGGCAGAAGGCTCCACCGGTACCGCCATGCTGCTCGGCAGTATCCTTATCGGCAGATACTGCAAGGATGCAGGCAAAACACAGGCAAACTGAAAACCCGAAAAAGTACCTTTAGAGCAATCGAATGCCCGCATCCGCACAAGCTTGTACGGTCTGTGCATCCCAAAGGCTTGCCTGTACCTCGCCGATGTGCGCACAGCCCATCATCAGCATACACAGGCGCGATTGCCCGATGCCGCCGCCGACGGTCAGCGGTAATTCTCGGTTAAGCAGCATGCGATGGAACGGCAGATTCCGCCGTTCCTCACATCCTGCAAGCGTCAATTGCCGATCCAGCGTCTCACTGTCTACCCGAATTCCCATCGACGAAATTTCCATGGCGCGCCCGAGCACCTCATCCCAGAAAAACAAATCACCGTTCAGACTCCAGTCGTCGTAATCCGGTGCACGACCGTCATGCGGCTTGCCCGAACGCAGTCGACCGCCAATCTGCATCAAAAATGCGGTGTGATGCTTGGCAAGAAACGCATTTTCCCGTTCGGAGGGTGACAGGTCAGGATATAAATCCTCCAGCTCCTGCGTTGTGATAAAGGTCACATCGCGCGAAAGAGAGACCTGCAATTGCGGGAAATTGACCTGCAACCGATCGTTTGTCTTGCAAATGGCATCGACAATGCAACGCACGGTGTTTTCCAAATAGGTGCGGTTGCGCGTCTCCCGCGTAATCACCTTTTCCCAGTCCCATTGGTCCACGTAAACAGAATGCAGATTGTCAAGCGCTTCGTCGCGTCTGATGGCATTCATGTCGGTGTAAAGTCCGTATCCGACGCCGAAGCCGTATTGCTTGAGCGCCAAACGCTTCCACTTTGCCAGCGAATGCACTACCTGCCCCTCCCGCCCGATTGCGGGAATATCAAACGACACGGGACGTTCGTACCCGTTCAAATCGTCATTCAGCCCCAGGTCCCCCGCCACAAAAAGCGGCGCGGAAACGCGTTTGAGATTTAAAGCGTGTGCAAATTCATCCTGAAAGGTTCTTTTGACATAGGCAATGGCACGCTGTGTTTGATACGGATCCAGTACCTGACGGTATCCGTCCGGAATCACTATCCGATTCGGTCGATTCATCTTCTTTCCCCTCTTTTCGTATCCTTCTTGCATTTTTTCTTTCTATTTTACCACAAAGGACCGACAATTGCAAGCATGCACCGCATTTTCTTACAGATTCTTTTCAAATTCTTTTCAAATTCTTTTTCAATTTCTTCTGATTTTTCTCGAAAGGTACTTGACTTCCGTCGACTTTTCGTTTATAATATACTTGTCACTGTGTATGTTTTCGTTTACCATACGAAAGACACGATTCTTGCTTGATTACTTTATCCGTACAAAGGAGAACCATTATGGAAAAAAAGAAACCTCGCGCGTTGCAAATTCTGACTGCTGCTTTCAACGGTATTGTTGCTCTTTTCTTGCTTTTCGCTCCCTATGCTACCGTGCTTTATGAAACCGACAGCGGAATTTCCATGCTTGCGTCCAATTCAAACTACACTTTGATCTATCCCGCCATGATACGCGGCTCGTCTGTAGGCGTACCGTTTTTGATTACGGTTGTGTTGTTTATTGTCGCCGCCGTGTCCGTGATGGATCAAAAGTTCTCCCGCTTCAGCGGCTATCTGTCCGCGGCTGCCGGTATTTCTTGGCTGGTCTTTTACATTTTGACCTATAACGGCGTCTTCACGGAAACCGTACACCCGGAGTTGGAGGTGCAAATCAATGCCGTGTACTGGATCTCCTTTGTCTTTGTCCTCACAGGCATTACATTGGCAATCATTACCGCTGCGGTAATGCATCCGCGTGCACGCAAAGAAAATGTGTATACACCAAAGAAAAAGAAAAAAATCGCCGAATAAATGCGACAAAAAAGCACCTCGCCCCGATCGGACGGGGTGCTTTTCCGTGCCCGGCGCTCCGCGCGCGGCAATCTGCAATCAACTCCCCCAAAGAAAAACAGAAAGGATACTGCAAACATGAAACTTTTGATACTCGGCGATGTCGTCGGACATGCGGGACTGCAACATTTGGAAAAGCAGCTGCGGCAACAGGCAGCCTCTCTCGGCGCGGATTTTGTATGGGTCAACGGCGAAAATGCCACCGAAATTCGCGGATTGAATGCGCGTGACGCGCAACGCCTGCTCGACGCGGGCGCAGATTTGATTACGCTCGGAAATCACGCATTTTCCATGAAAGATTTGGAGCCGTATTTGGATGACCACCCGCGCTCCATTCTGCGCCCGGCAAATTATCCGCCCAAAGCCCCCGGCTTCGGATTTACCGTCCTGCCCATCGGCAGAGAGCGCCTTTTGGCAATTAACCTTGCGGGGACGGTCTTCATGGAGCCGCTGAACAGTCCGTTTGAAGCGCTCGAACATATCCTTGCCTCACAAAAGGACCAATACGACTATGCCGTGGTTGATTTTCATGCGGAAGCCACCTCGGAAAAGATGGCACTTGCCCGTGCATTTGACGGACGGCTGACCTGCCTGTTCGGCACACACACGCATGTCCCCACCGCCGACGCTTCCCTGCTCCCGCACGGCACCGCCTATGTCACCGATCTCGGTATGTGCGGACCGACCGACGGCGTGCTCGGAACCGACAGCGAGGCAGTACTCCGTCGCGTTCGCGACCACCTGCCCGCCAGATTTACGGTTGCCGACGGCCCCGTCCGCGCAAACGGCATCCTTTTAACCGTGCAAAACGGTAAGGCAACCGACATCCGCCGCGTTTCCTTCTAAGGAACCGCTGATTGATTCGGCGGCACATCTATCGCATCCTATTCCCACACATTCTTGTCCTTCTCCGTGTCATATTCAAGCACACTTGCACATAGGATATAGCAAGAATCTTTGCACAAAGGAGAATGGGAAATGGATTGGAACAATACCGAATCAACCGAACTGCAACTGCCTGCGACAAAGCTGGAAACGGTCACCGAGCTGTTTGGTGACTATTCCCTGCCCGACTATCAGCCGGAAATCAAGCGGCTTTTGCACATTCGCCCCGTAATGCTGCCGCCCGTTTGCTATGCGGGCGCGGGAAACGCGGAGGTCAGCGGAAACATTGATTATTATGTCCTTTATATGGGCAACGACGGCAGGCTTTACTGCGCCCCGCTTTCCGCGGAATACAGTGTATCTCTTCCCACGGACGGCGAAACGCTTTCCGCCGACGGTGAATTTGACTGCCATGCAAGCTGTCGCGCGGAAAATGTCAGCGGTCGCGTCAGTGCCGCACGGCGGCTAAGCATTCGCTCTCGTCTGCACACCACTCTGCAGGTACACAAAAAAGCCGATCTCGGCAAGGCGGCGACTCTTACCGCGGACGCCGACGGCGAGGGGCGGGAGATTCTCACCGACGAATGCAGTGTCGGCGAGGTGATTTACGGCAAAAGCGACCTTTTGCATGTCAGTGACAGCATCATTGTCGAAGGACGCGACAAGGATGCGCGCATTGTCTGTGCGGAGGGAGAGGTCATTCTCAGCGAGGTCAGTGCGGGCAACGGTTGCGTCAACTGTCGCGGCGATTTGCTGTTGCGGCTTTTACTCGGCGACGAGGGCGAACGGGAGACCTACTCGGTTTTGCAACGCAAGCTGCCCTTTAGTGAATCGGTACCGATGGAAGGGGTCGGTGTCAGCAGTCAATCGTGTGCGTCCGGATGCTGTACCGAGCTGTCGGTAGAGATGGACGAGGACGGCATTCATGTGGATGCCGGTCTGCTTCTGACCGTTTGCGCGCAAAAAAATCGCACCCTGCACTATCCGAAGGATGTATACGTCATCGGGCGTCCTACCGTCTGCACCTACGAAACGCTTGCTCTGCCGCACGCGGAAAAGTGCGTCTGCGGTAACTTTACGCTAAGCGATTCTCTTTCGCTTGCCGAAGCGGGCATTGACCCGAATGCTGAAATTTTGCTGGTAAACGGGGACGCCGCATGCAAAGAAATGAATCGTGAAAACGGCAGCTGCAAGCTCTGCGGCACTGCGGTCTTTTCCCTGCTTTTGCGGGCACCCGACGGCGAAATGAGCAGTGCGGAGCTGACATTCCCCTTCCGATACGAAACAGACGGCGGCAACGCCACCGATTATACCGCCGACATGCAGGTTTTGTCCTGCCGCGGCAAAATTGACGGCGAGCGTGTCGGCATTGACGCCGAAATCGGCGTTTGCGCGCGGCTGTATTCGCAAACCGAAATCACAGCCCCGGTTGACGTCACGGTTGCGGAATCCGTGGAACGCACGCGCGGAGAATTGATTCTTTGCTATCCCGCACCCACCGACTCCCTTTGGAGCGTGGCGCGACGCTATTGTCGCCCTCTGCAGGTCCTGCGAGACAATAACACACTGCCTCCCGCCGATGCGCCCGACAGCCCCGATTCTTTGACCGGCGTCAAATACCTTTTGATTTAACTCGACTTGTTTCTCCATAGACAATGCCCCCGCAAACCCGGGTTCGGGTTTGCGGGGGCATCTTTCACTCTCGTTATTTCCCTTTCATTTCTTCCGGGAAATCCTTCGTACTCCGATTTACGCCTTATTCAGGTATTGATAAAGGTTGCAAGGAATCATCCCGTTATACAGTTTCCCGATGCGGTCGGCAGGTTTGCCGTACAGGCGCTCGAAATAGTCGCAAGAGGTCAAAATATAAATTTGCCAAGGCGCCAGCGTCGAAAAGGCTTTTCCCATATCGCGATAGAGCTGTTCCACCTCTCGCATCTCTCCCATACGTCCGCCGTAGGGCGGATTGCAAACCACCGTGCCGCGGCGATCCTCCTTGCGTATTTTTCGCACGTCCGCGCAGAAAATGCGCAAATGCGGTTCCACTCCCGCGCGCAAAGCGTTTTCATAGGTCAAGTCCAAAATATCTTCGTCAAGGTCCGAAGCATACGCTTCAAATCGGCTGTCGGTGCGAATTTTCGCCCGTGCCTCCTCTCGTGCCTCTTCCCAAAGTCGACGCGGCAACTGCGCAAAGGCTTCTCCCGCAAAATGCCGCAAAAGTCCCGGCGCACGCTCGGTCACAATCATTGCCGCTTCAATGGCAAGCGTTCCCGAACCGCACATCGGATCCCAAAACAGCACATCCTCGCGCGGATAGGTTGTCAGGGCAATTGCCGCCGCCAGGGTTTCCCGCATGGGCGCGTCACCTGCCGCCGGGCGGTATCCGCGTTTATGCAACGCGACCCCCGAGGTGTCAATCATCAAGGCGGCAACATCCCGCAGAAGGAAAAATTCAATCTGATATTTTACCCCGCCCTCCGGGAGAATTTGCAGACCGTATTTGTTTCCAAGGCGCTTTGCAATTGCTTTTTTGACAATACGCTGGCAATCGGGCACCGAAAACAGTTTGCTCTTAATGGCGTGCCCGCTGACCGGAAACGCATCGGTTTTGCCAATCCAGTTTTCCCACGGCAATGCTTCCGTGCCGTCGAACAGGGTCTCAAAGCTGTCGGCGGGAAAACTGCCCACCAAAATCAACACCCGTTCCGCACAACGCAACCAAAGGTTGGCGCGCGCAATGTCCCGCGCCTCTCCTTCAAATATTATTCTGCCCGCCATGGTTTCCAGGCGCCGCAAGCCGAGCGCGTCAATTTCTTTGCCCAGAATCTTTTCCATGCCGAACATACAGGTCGCTACCAGTTTCATTCTTTCTCTCCTTTTCTTCTCTTCTTCTCTCTTCTGTTTTTGCTTTTTCGGAGGCTTTTCGGAACTTGGATTCCCGCACATTCCGCTCCGCATTTTCCGCTTTTTCGAAGCGGTTATCATCCGCTTCTATTATACACAAACTTGAAGAAAATGTCAAGCGATTTCACAGTTTCACATTTTCTTCACAAAAAACGCCGTGATTTTCGATTGACTGCAACATTGGTTTCACATGTCGGGGGTATAGTATTTCTGTAAATGCTTTGTAAAGAGTTACAAAGTAAAATCGGAAAGGACCTTACTATGAAACGATACCATAAATCACTTTCCCGCCCGCTTGCGGCGGCGCTTGCGGCATTACTCGTCATAAGTTTATGCGCCTGCGGGACAAAACCGCAGGAAAGCGACGACACGACCGGTACCACAGGCACAACTGACCCGACCGTTACCGAACAGGGCAATGCCTCCAACACCGCCGCGGCGGACACCATGCCCGACTCGCCGGCGGCAACCGAAGCGGTCGCGAGCGACTACACCCGCACAAGCGAGGTTCTGATTACGCTTGCCGACCATGCCACCACGGCAGACGGGGACGGGGTTTTGATTCAAGATAACACCGTCACCATACAAAAAAGCGGCTCCTATCTGCTCAGCGGCAGTCTTTCGAACGGACAGCTTCTCGTCGACACGGGCGACACCGAAAAGGTAAAGCTGTATCTGAACGGCGTTTCAATTACCTGTGCGGACGGTCCTGCCGTTTATGTTCGCTCCGCGCCGAAAAAGGTCATACTCTGCACGGTCAAAGGGTCGGTTAATCTTTTGTCGGACGGACAAACCGATTACATTGTCCCCGATGAGGAACAGGTTGAGGGTGTGGACTATCCAAACGGAACGGTCTATGCCAAAGACGATTTGAAGCTGAGCGGCGACGGTGCGCTTTTTATCACAAGCAATCAAGGAAACGGCGTCTCCACCTCGGATGATTTGGAAATCACGGGAGGCGAAGTAACCGTCAATGCCAAAAATCACGGCTTGCGCGGCAAGGATTCGGTCACGGTCGAGGGCGGCACGTTGTATGTCACCGCCGGCGGCGATGCCGTAAAATCCGCACAAACCGAAAAAGAGGGCAAGGGCGGCATTGCGGTCACCGGCGGCTCTCTGTATTTGACCGCTGTCGGGGACGGCATCAGTGCCGCAACCGATTTGGAGGTAAGCGGCGGTCTTTTGGTCATTGCCACGCAGGGTACGAAAAGCACATCCGGTTCCTCCGGCTCTGCCGGCGGGCAGCGCAGATTCGGCGGCGGCATGGGCGGCTTTGGCGGCTTTGGCGGCATGTCGGAGGGCAATGCCAACAAATCCGCGACTTCCGCAAAGGGACTGAAGGCGGCAGGAAAGCTGACGGTCGGCGGCACGGCACAGATTACGGTTGATAGCGCCGATGACGCTTTGCATGCGGACGACGCCGTTCTGATTACCGGCGGGACGCTTGCACTGCGCGCGGCTGACGACGGCATTCACGCCGACAATACCTTGACCGTCAACGGCGGAACAATTGAAATTTCGGAAAGCTATGAAGGCTTGGAAGCTGTTCGGGTTACGGTCAACGGCGGCACCATACGCGTTACCGCGTCGGATGACGGCTTCAATGCCTGCGGCGGCACCTCCATGGGCGGCATGGGCGGCGGCAGACCGGGTGGCAGTTGGGGACGCCCGGGGCAAAATACGGAAGGTGACTCTTCTTCCGACTCATCGGAAACGCCGCTTTTGACCTTTAACGGCGGCTATACCGTCATCAATGCGGGCGGCGACGGGATTGACTCCAACGGCAATATTGTCATGACCGGCGGCACCGTCCTTATTTACGGTCCGACCGATAACGGAAACGGCGCTATTGACTTCGGCGACGGCAATTATAATATGACGGTGTCCGGCGGACTTTTGCTCGCCGTCGGCTCCAGCGGTATGGCGGAAACCGCAACGGGTAACGGGCAGGCAGTACTCGCCTTCTCCACTCGCTCCTCTTTTGCCGCGGAAACGGTTATTTCAATTGTCGATGCCGACGGCAATACCGTTTTGACCTTCTGTCCGCCCAAGCTCTTTGCCAGTGTTGTGCTGAGCTGTCCGGAGCTTGTCTCGGGCAGCACCTACACCGTCCGCTGCGGCGGTAGCTTTTCCGGCGATGTGGTCGACGGCATCTGCCAAAACGGCACGCATACCAACGCCGAAGACCGCGGCTCCTTGCAGGCAAACTAATCCCT
>CAZMAZ010000009.1:0-22185 GCA_964564255.1 uncultured Clostridium sp.
TTCGTGGTATAATATACGCAGATCGTCTTGCATAGCAAGACCTGTGGCTTCGCCCTGTAATTGACGGCGTTGCAAAATGCCCTTGCGAGCAAGCATTTTTGCTTCGTGGTTGAGGGCACCTCGAACAATTCCACATTCACCGAATCGGCGAGACCTTTTCCGTCATTCGTCGCAAAATGCCTCGGTAGTAGCGCTGCTACAACCTTCGTCCTTTTGCTTAGACTGACGAAAAATTCCCCTGCCGCTCGGCGCATGTTGCATTATTAGAGGCGCCCTAATATACGCAGCAAGTCTTGCATAGCAAGGCTCGGGGCTTCGCCCTGTAATTGACGGCGTTGCAAAATGCCCCGGCAAGCAAGGATTTATAGTATATTTAGCAAGTTTTGTCTTGTAATTCGGTATGTACAGTAAACAATAAGGAGTTAGGATACGATGGAATATGCCCAAATGAGCAGAGAAGAGCGCCGACAGGAGTTGCTTTCTCTGCAAAAAGAATACAGAAGCTACCAAAATCTCGGATTGAATCTTGACATTTCACGCGGAAAGCCGGGACCTGATCAATTGGATTTGATTCAGGGAATGCTGACCTGTCTGAACAAAAAAGAAGATTGCATCAGTGAAAACGGATTCGATTGCCGAAATTACGGGTTGCTTGACGGAACGCCGGAGGCGCGCAGACTCTTTTCCGAATTGCTCGGAATTCCGCCGAAAATGATTTATGTCGGCGGAAATTCCTCTTTGAATTTAATGTACGACAATATTGTGCGCTGTCTGCTTTACGGAACGCCGGACGGGGATCCGTGGGTTCGGCAGGGCAAGGTGCGTTTTCTTTGTCCCGCGCCCGGATACGACCGACATTTTATGATTTGTCAATCTCTCGGTATTGAGATGATTACCGTTCCTATGACACCGACAGGACCGGATATGGATATGGTAGAGGAGTATGTTGCCAAGGATCCCTTGATTAAAGGAATTTGGTGCAATCCGAAGTATTCCAATCCCGATGGAATCACCTATTCGGACGAAACCGTAATACGGCTTGCTTCCATGAAAACTGCGGCACCCGATTTCCGCATTTTCTGGGATGATGCGTATGCTATCCATCATTTATATAACGGTGTTGAAGAACAGCTTCGCGATATTTTCTCCGAATCCGAAAAGCAGGGGACAATCGATCGCGTATTTTACTTTGCTTCGACCTCCAAAATTTCATTCCCGGGAGCCGGTGTGTCGATTTTTGCCGCGTCGGAGCGCAATCTTGCTTTTATTAAGCCGATTATCGGGGTACAAACCATCAGCTCGGATAAGCTGAATCAGCTTCGTCATGTTCGGTTTTATCAGACTGCCGAAAATGTGCGACAGCACATGCTGGTGGTTGCCGATGTAATCCGGCCGAAGTTTGAGGCGGTTTTGCACACATTGGAACACGATTTGGGGGAACTGGGAATTGCACATTGGACCAACCCGCACGGCGGTTATTTTATCAGCTTATATGTAATGGACGGTTGCGCAAAACGTACATATGAGCTGTGCAAGGCATGCGGCGTGACATTGACGACGGTTGGAGCAACCTATCCGTACGGTATCGATCCGCATGACTCCAACATTCGGATTGCGCCCACCTATCCGTCCACAGGCAATGTGATTCAAGCAATGGATATTTTAACCGTTTGCGTGCGAATTGCCGCATTGGAGCGACTGGAAGCGGAGGCGGATGCCGCAGTTTGATGCGGTATGAGAAAAACGCTCGCAACCGACCGAAATAATAAAAAACGAAAAAGAAAAAAGAAAAAGAGGTTTCATCAATGACCGAAAACAAACGAATGGAACGAATCCGCAACTTTTCGATTATTGCACACATTGATCATGGGAAATCAACGCTGGCGGATCGCATTATGGAAGCCACCAAGGCGGTTTCAAAACGGGAGATGGAAGAACAGCTTCTGGACAATATGGAATTGGAGCGCGAACGTGGGATTACCATTAAGGCACGGGCGGTTCGATTGGAGTATACGGCACCGGACGGAACGCCCTATGTATTTAATTTGATTGATACGCCCGGGCATGTGGATTTTAATTACGAGGTATCCCGATCGCTGGAAGCATGCGACGGTGCGCTTTTGGTTGTAGATGCCACGCAGGGTATAGAAGCGCAAACGCTTGCCAATGCCTATCTTGCGGTTGATGCCAATCTGGAAATTGTTCCGGTTATCAATAAAATCGATCTGCCGAGTGCGGATATTGCGGGATGCGTGGAAGAAATTGAAGAAATTATCGGAATTCCCGCCGAAGGTTGCCCGGCAGTTTCCGCCAAAACGGGCTTGAATATTGACCGCGTTTTGGAAGCGGTGATTACACAACTGCCGCCGCCCGTCGGGGAAGAGAGCGCACCGCTCAAAGCCTTGATTTTTGATTCTTACTATGACAGCTATCTGGGCGTTGTTGTTTATATCAGAGTGATAGACGGCAAGCTGCAAAGCGGCGATCGCATTCGCTTGATGAGCACCGGTGCGGAATATGAAGTTGTAGATGTCGGGTATATGAGTCCTTTCGGTTTGCGAAAAGGAGAGGTTCTTTGCGCGGGGGATGTCGGTTATATGACAGCCTCTATCAAAACGATCGGAGAAACCCGTGTCGGTGACACGGTAACCGATGCCCTCTGTCCGACCGAGACAGCGCTTCCCGGCTTTAAGGCGGCACAGCCGATGGTGTTTGCTGGCATTTATCCGGAGGACGGTGCACGGTACGGAGACCTGCGCGATGCGTTGGAGAAGTTACAGCTCAACGATGCGGCACTGCATTTTGAACCCGAAACCTCGATTGCATTGGGATTTGGGTACCGTTGCGGCTTCCTGGGGCTTTTGCACATGGAAATTATCGAAGAGCGTCTGGAACGTGAATTCAATCTGGACCTGATTACAACGGCACCCAGTGTTATTTATGAAATTCGTAACCGTCGCGGAGAGCTTTTGCGGATTGACAATCCGTCCAACTTCCCACCGGCAGACGATATTGCAGAGGCATTGGAGCCGGTTGTCAGTGCCAGTATTATTACGCCGTCCGAATATGTCGGCGGCTTGATGGACCTTTGCCAAGACCGCCGCGGAACCTTTATCGACATGAAGTATCTGGATCAAAAGCGGGTGGAATTGCACTATGAATTGCCGCTCAATGAGATTATCTACGACTTTTTCGATGTATTGAAGGGGAGAAGCAGAGGGTATGCCTCTCTTGATTACGAATTTAAGGAGTACCGTCCGAGCAAATTGGTCAAGCTCGATTTCCTGCTCAACGGTGAACAGGTGGATGCTCTTTCCTTTATTGTTCATGAGGACAAAGCATATCCGCGTGCCAGAAGGATTGCGGAAAAGCTCAAGGACAATATTCCGCGGCAATTGTTTGAGATTCCGATTCAAGCGGCGATCGGTTCCCGTATTATTGCGCGCGAAACCGTAAAGGCGATGCGCAAGGACGTTCTTGCAAAGTGCTATGGCGGCGATGTTACGCGCAAGAAGAAGTTATTGGAAAAGCAAAAAGAAGGGAAGAAGCGCATGCGGCAATTCGGTTCGGTTTCTCTTTCTTCGGAAGCCTTTATTGCGGTGCTGAAGCTGGGAGACGACTGATGCAAGCCGATCGCAAAAAACTCGGTATCTATCTCCATATTCCGTTTTGCAAGAGTAAATGCGCCTATTGTGATTTTTGCTCTTTTCCCGGACAGGATGCGGATACCGTAGACCGTTATGCGCAGCAATTGCAAAAGGATTTGCTCTCATGGGGCGATCGTATCGGCGCCCGGTATGAGGTGGACACCGTATATTTTGGCGGCGGGACACCGACACTGTTGCCGATTCGCGCATACAGTCGATTGCTTGAAATGGCAAATCGGTGCTTTCCCTTTTCATCCGATGTTGAAATTACGGTCGAATGCAATCCGAAAACTGCGGATTTGTCCTATTTGCGTTCGTTGCGGCAAAGCGGGGTCAACCGTCTCAGTGTCGGTGTACAGAGCGCCGACGATACGGAATTGCGTGCGCTTGGGCGCATTCATACCTTTGCGGATGCACAGGCGATTTTTCAGTGGGCGCATGCCGTCGGATTTGAAAATATATCTGCCGATTTGATGTACGGGATTCCGTACCAAACAATCGACAGCCTGACCGCTTCCTTGCACGCTTTTGCCGACCTTGGGCTGCAACACCTTTCCGCATACTGCTTGAAAATTGAAGAGGGAACACCGTTTTTCAAGATGCGGGACACCTTGCCCTTGCCGGATGAAGACGAGCAAGCGGACATGTACGGGCAAATAACGGCAGAGCTGCAAAAAATCGGAATGGAGCGGTACGAAATCAGTAATTTTGCAAAATTGGGGTTTGAATCGCGTCATAATCGGAAATACTGGAATTGTGAGGAGTATCTCGGGCTCGGTATAGCGGCACATTCCTTTTTGAACGGGGAACGGTTTGCCTTGGAGCGCAATTTGTCTGCTTATCTTGCGGGCGACCGTATTGTATCCGAACGGGAGAAGCTGAGTGAAAACGATGGTTTATGCGAATATGTGATGCTACGCATGCGACTTGCCGACGGTGTCCTGTTTGCGGAAGCGCAAAAGCGCTTTCCGGGTGTTGATTTTGTCAAACGCTTTTATGCGCGTTTGCTTCCTTATATCCGAGAAGGCTATGTGATATGGGAAGAACAAGGGGAAAAGAGCGGCTTTCGCTTTTCCGATCGGGGCTTTTTTGTGAGTAATACGATTCTTGCCGATATTCTTGATTTTGATGCAACCGAAAATGATTAAAAAACAGGTGAACAATCGGCAAAAAAAATACGAAATACCCTATTGACATTTCTCAAAAGCTCTGTTATAATAGAAGTGTAAAGGGAAGCGAAAGGACGGTTGATACCGATGAACGAAAACAAAAAGAATGATCAAAACCTTGAAAATCCTGCGGAAGTGGAAGAACTGGAAGCGGAAATTTATACGCTGACGGATGAAAACGGCGAAGAGCACGATTTCGAATTGCTGGCACAGGCGGAAATCGACGGCGTTACCTATCTCGCCATGATTCCGGTGGAAGAGCAGGACAGTGATGCGGACACCTTTGAATATGTCATTCTCAAAGGACAGGTCGACGAGAACGGAGAGGATGTTTATCTGACCATTGACGACGACGATGAGTTTGATAAGGTTGCCGATTATTTTGACGATCTGCTCAGCCAGATTGATTACGACGAGGAATAAAAATGAATTGAACGACCTGCGCAGCAGTGTCTGTTACGGTTGTTCCTCCTGCTTAGTGCGTGATAACCTGTAATTGTGACCCACATCAGATTAAAGGAGTTCGACTCGCGCGATGGTTTGCAGACCTCCCGCACTTCTTGCGGTTGACTTGTCCCGGAGGAGAGGCGGAAGCTGGGAGCAGTAAAGTCGCGGATAGGACACCGCCCTGGAAGAAACAGGGTTCCGTTTTATGGGTTACACGGCTCGGTGGGGGAACTATGATAAAAATGCGATATAAATGCGATGAGGATTCGATGTAAATTCGATAAGGAAGCATAAAAACGCATAATCAAAGGGGCTGTAGCAGTGGTTTACAGCCCCTTGCTTTCTCATAAATCAGAGAAACGGGAGGAAAGAAAAATGGACGATACCTTTGAAAAAAATGAAATGCGATACATTTCGCTCCACCAGCTGGAGGAGGAATTTTCCTTTGAGCGCATTTATGTGCCGGATGATTATATGGCAATCAAAATCAATACCCCCGAAGTCAGTCGTCCGGGGTTGGCACTTGCGGGCTTTTACGGCATTTTTGATGCGGAACGGATTCAAATGATTGGGAATGCGGAGCATCGGTATTTGGATGGACTTGATCAAAGAACGCGTGATTGTAAATTACGTGCCTTTATCGATGCACATCCCGTAGCGGTGCTGTTTACCACAGGTCTTTCGATTTATCCCGCGCTGATTGAGGAAGCCGAAAAGGTTGGCGTGCCGATTTGGCGCACAACGGAAAAAACCAGTCCGATTATGGCAGCTCTGATTGGGTCGCTGAACAGTCACCTTGCCCCGCGCAAAACGACGCACGGCGGCTTGGTGGAGGTCTACGGCGAAGGATTGCTCCTTCTCGGTGACAGCGGGGTCGGTAAAAGTGAAACGGCGGTTGAGCTTGTCAAACGGGGACACAGACTGATTGCCGACGATGTTGTGGACATTAAGCGGATTTCGGAAACGCAGCTGATCGGGGAAGCACCTGAAATGATTCGACACTATATTGAACTGCGCGGCATCGGCATTGTGGATGTCTGCCGTCTGTTCGGTATGGGCGCGGTCAAGGAGTCGCAACAGATAGACCTTGTGATTAATTTGGAGCCTTGGATTGAGGGAAAAATGTACGACAGACTGGGACTTGACGAGCAAACGGTCAATATTTTGGGTGTTAAAGTGCCGACCGTGACTCTGCCTGTTAAGCCGGGTAGAAACCTTTCCATAATTTTGGAGGTTGCCGCCATGAACAATCGGCAAAAAAGAATGGGATATAACACCGCGGCGGAATTTAACAAAAAGCTGATGGAAAAAATGGGGATTGAGGAATGATCGGAGCCATCTTATGAGCGACATTTGTTTGTCTTGCATGCAGGTATCCTCACTGTCGCAGGCGGTTGAAGATGCCGCGTGGAAAGAACTGCTCTCACGCTTTCCGCAATCGGAATCCTTTTTTGTGCCGCTTTGTCGGATACGCAATGCACAGCGTCGAGCGGAAAGCTTGGGTGCGTATACGCTTCTTGCCCACGTTTTGCCGACAGGCGGCAAAAGACTTTTGCGCGGCAAGGACGGGAAGCCGCAATTGGAAGACGGCAGTGCCGTTTTCAGCTTGTCCCATGCGGGAGGGTATGCATTTTGCGCACTTGCGACCGACGGAATAGACAGTCTCGGCGTGGACGCGGAGCCCTGTAACCGTTTGTCGACAGAGCGGGCACTGCGGTTGGCGCATTCTCGCTTTTCCCCCGCGGAGCGGGAAGAGGTAGACGGTACGGTTTCGTTTTTGCGATTGTGGACGCGGAAGGAAGCATATGCCAAGTATATCGGCACAGGTCTGCGCACCGATTTGCAAAAAATCCCCACAACCAATCAAAACGGGGTCTGCTTTGCGGAATATCGATTCGAAGAAATGCTGATTTCTCTTGCCTATCCCGCGGGTGCCTTGCCGCCTGCCGAAATCAAAACGGTGAAAGGTATTTACGATCGATTAAATCGATTAACATGAAAAGAAATCAAACGGCGGGAGTTTGGGCTCCCCCAAGCCGAAATTGAGGAAAAATAAATGCAAGCATGTCGAAAAGGTATTTTTCAATACCATTTTTCATTACCGCGCGGATATGATGGGGAAGGACCCTATCCGTTGCTGATTTATTTACACGGCGCCGGCGGACGCGGCAAGGACCTTGCGCGCGTCAGCGTTCCGTACACGCTGGAATCGGTTGCCGAAGAACAAAATTTGCCTTTATGCATTGCCGCGCCGCTCTGCGAATGGGACAACTGGTTTTGCGTTTTTTCGGAACTGCAGACCTGGATTCGGGAAATGGCGTCCTTGCCGTTTATCGATGCGAATCGGATTACACTTATGGGAGCATCCATGGGCGGTTATGCAACCTGGGCGATGCTGATGTGCATGCCCGAGGCCTTTTGCGCGGGCGTTCCGATTTGCGGCGGAGGGATGGCGTGGAATGTATCGCGGTTGCGGTCAATTCCGATTCGCGCCTATCACGGCGCCGAGGACAAAACGGTTGATTTGTCGGAATCCGTGCGTCTTTGCGAGGCGTTGCGTGCGGTCGGCGGGGATGCTTCGTTGACTGTTTTTTCGGGGGCGGGACACAATGCGTGGGACCCTGCCATCAAACAAACCGACCTGCTTCGGTGGATTTTTGAGCAAAAAAGGGAAAAAGAAAATAGAGAAAAAGAAAATAGAGAAAAAAATAAGGAAAATAACAGCGAAAACAAATGACCGTTTCAACGAAAGGAAGCCTATGACGAAAACCCTGTTTTTTGAAGAATATACAGAGGAGACATTACAAAAATACGCACCGCAAATTCTGACATCCGATTACAATGTCAACGATATATCGGTCGGCAGCTTTTTAATGTGGAATCAAGGTGTTCGGCTCGGATTTGCCAATGCTGCGGGTTCTCTGATTACCGTTTGGGATATTTGCGGAGAACCTGCCTTTTCTTATCCTATTGGCGGAGATACGGATGCCGCGCTCTCCGCTTTGCTGGCATATGTCCGCGAAAGGGATTTACCGCTGAAATTTTACGGCATTACCGAGCCCTTGCTTGATAAACTCATCGTGCATCCCGCTTTTTCGCGCCTTATGTACAATTATGAGCGAAAATGGAGTGATTATATCTATGACGCCGTCCAGATGGCGTCCTTTTCCGGCAAGAAATTCAGCGGACAGCGGAATCATATCAACAAATTTTGCGCTCTTTACGGAGAGCCGGATTTTCGCCCGCTTTCCCCGGAGATGATGCCGGATTTGCTTGCAATGCTTACCGAGTATGCCAAAGAGCATCCGACTGCCGCATATGAGGAATGCGAGGAGTACAGACATACGCTGGAGCTTTTGGAGGCGTACGATCGGCTTCCCTTGCTTGGCGGCGCCTTGTATGTAGACGGCAAGCCGATCTCTTTGACCATCGGGGAAATACAGCAACACAATTTGATTATTCATGTGGAAAAAGCGCTGAAACGCTATGCGGGTGTCTATCCCACGACCTTTCGGTCCTTTGTCCGCTATGCGCTTTCCCGTTTTCCGTCGCTTCTGACCGTCAATCGCGAGGATGATGCGGGAGATGCGGGACTGCGCACCTCCAAATTGCAATATCATCCGATTGCGCTTTGTCACAAATATCTGGTAAAGGTAAACTCTCCCTTGTACGGCTTGCAGGAGACGCCGACGCTTTGTGCCGACGGTATCTTTCTAAACGAAATAACAGACGCCGACAGGCAGGCATACCGCATTCTGTGCACGGACAAGGAAAACAATCGCATGTGGGGATACGATTACGAAACCGACCCGGAAATCACAGGCGAGGTGGATGACGATACCTTTCTTGCCATTGTTCGTTTTGACCGTTCAATAGGAGAGGGTATTAGCTTTGCTGTTCGGGAAGGGCGCGCAGACGCGCCTTTGATCGGAGAAGCGATTTTATACCGTTTTTCTTATAACGGTTCCGCCGAGCTCGGTGTGCGGGTGTCGCCCGCCGCGCAGGGAAAGGGCATCGGCAGTGTCGCGTTTTGCCTTGCCGCAGACTGGGCGGAAAAAGAATTGGGGGTCAGGTTACAGGCAAGATGTTATCGGGAAAATGTTGCTTCCCGCAAAATGATCTGCGCCGCGGGATTTGCGGAAATCGGTGCAGATAATACTTTTTATTATTTCGGAAGAGACAAAAGAGCTTGAGGAAACGCTTTCGGGTTTCGGATTGTATGCGGATACAATGCCGCGAAAAATAACAAAGGCAAGAGAAGCGAGATAATTTTCATCGGCAAGCAAGGAAGCCTCCGCGGGATTGGAAAGAAAACCGGCTTCGACCAGTATAGCGGGAAGCTGCAGATGATGCAAAAGATAAATCGAGCTGCCGGCGGCTTTGCATACCCTGCGGTTGTTTGGTTGGAAATCGGCAGCGGCATTTTGTACGCTTTCCGCGTAATGACGGGAAAGCGGGTGATTGACCGAATAAAAAACCTGTGTACCGCAACAGGAAGGAAGCGCGGGGAAGGCGTTCATATGGACGGATACAAACAGCGCAGGCGAGACCTTTTGAGCGATTTGCAGACGGGCGGCAAGGTCCAATGCCTTTTTATGCCCTTGAAAGTCCGCATTTCGGTCGTAAAGCAGCCGATCGTCTGTCCGTGTCATGACCGTTTTCCAGCCGTTTGCGATAAAATAAGCGCGAAGCATTCGGCATAATGTAAGATTGACATCCTTTTCAATCAATCCGTCGGCGGAAGAGGCACCGCCGTCCTCCCCGCCGTGTCCCGCATCCAGAACAATCACGGGAGAGAAATCCGCAGAGGTTGCCTCCTCGCTTGCGACGGGTAAGGCGGACCATGCACCCGAAAGAGAAAGCAAAAAGAGCAATACGGCACAAAAGCCGCAAAGACAGATGGGGAAGGCTTTATTCATAAACAGTTTCCTTTCATTCATTTTCATATCGCTATTTTATGCGAGTCGGTCGAATTGTATGAGAGCGCTTTTCGGCATGCGGGAATCAAATCGGCAAAAGCCGACGGCAGAATTGCCGAAAAACCAATCTTTATTTTCAATTTTCCCAATAATTTAAAAAAGCTCTTGACACCGTGCCGCAAATGTGGTACAATATTCAAAATTATTCCGCACTCTCCCGCAGACAGACGTCGTGCGCGGGAGAAAAAAAGAAGAAAAAAAACAGAAAAACGCAAGAAAAACGGAGGTATTATCATGCAGTTTTCCGAAAAAATCCTTTATGAAGGATTGACCTTTGATGATGTTCTCTTAATCCCCTCGTACAGTGAAATTTTGCCCGCAGAGATTGATTTGCACACAAAATTGACCAACCAAATCAGCCTGAACATTCCGCTTCTGAGTGCGGCAATGGATACGGTTACCGAGGCGGAGTTTGCCATCGCGTTGGCGCGCGAGGGCGGTGCAGGTACCATTCACAAAAACATGCCGATTGACAGGCAGGCAGACCATGTCGACCGTGTCAAGCGCAGCGAAAACGGGGTTATCACCAATCCCATTTCCTTGGGGCAAGACAATACGGTTGCCGAGGCGGAAGCCTTAATGCATAAATTCCGCATTTCGGGCGTTCCCGTTTGCGATCTTGAAGGGCACCTGATTGGTATTATTACCAACCGCGACATGAAATTCCTGGAAGAATTCAATCAGCCGATTCGCAATGTTATGACCTCCGAAAATTTGATTACCGCGCCGGTCGGAACCACACTTGTCGAGGCAAAAGAAATTTTGCGCCGTCATAAGATTGAAAAATTGCCTATTGTGGACGAACACGGTGTTTTGCGCGGATTGATTACCATTAAAGACATTGAAAAGGTTGTTAAATATCCGAATTCCGCAAAGGACAAGCACGGCAGATTGCTTTGCGGCGCCGCTATCGGTGCAACCGCCGATGTCCTTGACCGTGCGGGCGCGCTTTTGGACGCCGGTGCGGACTACCTGGTTTTGGATTCGGCACACGGTCATTCCCGTAACATTGCCGTGGCTTTGCAAAAGGTCAAGAATCGTTACCCGGATGCACAGATTATCGCGGGCAATGTTGCCACTGCCGAAGGCACCGAGTACCTGATTAAGGCGGGCGCCGATGCAGTTAAGGTCGGAATCGGACCCGGTTCCATTTGCACCACGCGTATTGTATCCGGCATCGGCGTGCCGCAGGTTTCTGCGATTTTGCAGGCGGCAGAGGTTGGCGAAAAATACGGCATTCCGATTATTGCGGACGGCGGTATCAAGTATTCGGGCGATTTGACCAAGGCAATTGCCGCAGGGGCACATACGGTTATGATCGGTTCCTTGTTCGCGGGTTGTCAGGAAAGCCCCGGAGAAGAGGAGCTGTATCAGGGACGCCGCTTCAAGGTTTATCGCGGCATGGGCAGCCTTGCCGCCATGGAAAAGGGCTCCAAGGACCGTTATTTCCAGGAAGGAAACAAAAAATTGGTTCCGGAAGGTGTCGAAGGACGTGTGCCGTATAAGGGCTATTTGTCGGATACCGTCTTCCAACTGATGGGCGGCTTACGTTCGGGCATGGGATATTGCGGCGCACGCAACATCGAAGAACTGCGTCACAATGCGCATTTTGTCCGTATTACGGGCGCAGGATTGCGTGAATCGCATCCGCACGATATTTCCATTACCAAAGAGGCACCCAACTATTCCACAAACGGTTAAAAGGGAAAGGAAACATAAAAATGGAGCGAAATCAGTACGCGGACAAGGAAAGAATTTCGGAACAAAAGTCGGCACAAAAACCGATGCATTTGCCGGTTCGAATCGAAAAACGCATGCAGGACGCGACGGTACCGACATACGGTTCGGCGTTTTCCGCGGGAGCGGACTTGTATGCCTGCGGAGAGGCGGTCACGATTGCTCCGGGGGAAACGGTATTGATTCATACCGGCATCGCCATGGAAATTCCGGAAGGATTGGTCGGCTTGATTTACGCGCGTAGCGGCTTGGCAACCAAGAGAGGACTTGCACCTGCCAATAAGGTGGGCGTAATTGACAGCGATTACCGCGGAGAAATTATGGTGGCTCTTTACAATCAAAGTGCCGTAGCGCAAACCGTTATGCCGGGCGAACGTATCGCACAGTTGGTGCTGACCCCGTATCTTGTTGCCGATTTTCTTGAAAGCGACGCTTTGAGTGACACTGTGCGCGGAAACGGCGGATTCGGCTCGACCGGAAACTGAATTTAAAATAACAAAGAAGACCGATAGAGGTGTCCGTTTGGGCACCTCTAAAAAATTTGTACTTTTTTGGCAAAAAATCTTTGTTCTTGCAAAAAAAGATTGACAAAATTCCAAAAACATGCTATAATAACAGGGAAGTGCTTTTGAAATTCCGTATGCCGAAATGATTTTGTGTTTTTCGGCGTCTGTCAAAGGATCGAAAGTACCGAAAAAAGACTTTTGATGTGCAAAGGAGGAAGGTCAAGTGAAGAAAAAAAGAAAAACGCGGCTTCATGATTTACTGTTACCTGCGGCGGTACCGATTGCACTGCTTATGGGCATTGTCGGGTACCTGTGGGAAATTCCGACCGCCGCGAGAACCGCTTCGGACGTCGGAGATGCGCTATATTATACCCTTCGTCTTTTCCTTTTCTTACCCGCACCCATCACACCGGGAAATCTTTGGTGGCATGTCGCACGTTGGCTTGCACCGATGACCGTGCTTTGGGCATTGTTTTATGTGTTTGAGCTGCAGCTGCGTACCTTTTTCTTGCGGACCCGCGCACGGTTTTTTGGGAAAAATCACATTGTCCTCGGTTATAATGACAACAGCCGTCATTACAGCGCCAATCTTTGCATGGCAGGAAAACGAACGGTAGTGATTTGCAAGGAGAATGTCTCGCGTGAGGAACGGCTGGAGATGGCACGAAAGGGCATATTGCTTTGGCGTTGCCGTACCTTTGATGCGCCGACCGATTGGTTGCGTGAGGATTTTTCGTATTTACATGTTGCACAGTCGGAGTCGGTAACCTTTCTTTACGAAAATGATTTTGATAATCTTTCCGCTTTTTTGACATTTTGCGACTGTCTTTTGCAAAAGGCGCCGCAAACAGGCGAAAAGCCCCATCGCATTCATTGCAGAATTCGTTGCAGGGACGTGCATGTTCGCGCCTTGATTTGCGACTATTATGAGGCGATTTGCCGAAAAGATAAAAAATGGCGCAAGCGGATTCGACTCGATTTGTTTGACGAGGATGTGCTTGCCGTGCGCAGTGTTCTTCGTCAATTGCCCCTTCACACGGCAAATTATCAAAAAATGCCGACCGAGCGGCTCCCCGATGACGGGGAGACTTGGAATGTTTCTCTTGCCGTGGTCGGTTGCAATACCGTCGGGGTGCAATTTATTTTGCAGGCGGTCAATGTCGGCGTCATCGGAAACGGCGGATGCATCCGTATTGACGTTTACGATGCGGATGCGCAGGCGGAGAGCCGTTTGTATGCCTCTTATCCGGAACTGTGGCGCGCCGCGGAAATTGAGTTTCACTGCGTAGATGTGCGCACCGCCGAATTTGATGAGGCATTGCGTCAAAAGCAGTTTACCTATATTGCGATTTGTTTTCACGATCCCGTGGTTGCGATTGGCGCCATGCAAAAGATGCATACCCGTTTTTCGGATGTGCCGACCGTGATTTCCGCCGGCAACGGCTTCTCACTCTTGAGCGATGCCTGCGGCATGGAGAATACGACCGTTTTGCCCGAAGCGGGAAAATTATTACGCGATCGTACCATCGATGCGGCGGATTTGATTGCCGTTTGCTCGAACCATTGGTACGGACTGTTCGCCGAGGGGGAGGAAGAAGCCCTGCGCGCAAGCGAAAAAATGGGAGCGGCGGTTGCCGTGGAAAACGGAGCGGCACGCGAGGAATGGAACGGACTGAGTGAATACGCCCGTGCCTCTTCCCGCGCGCAAGCGGCACACAGTATTTGCAAGCGTGCCTATATCCGTCGTTTTTACGAATGTTATTTGTTTGACGGGACACTGCGCGAGAGCCGCACCGTGTATGCAAGCGCCGAGGTGCGTCGGTATCTGGAACGTGCCGAAGCCGAATTGATTCGTATTCGTACCACCGGGCAGACACAGGATTTGATGGCATTTTTACGGCGCAATCCGATGTTGGCGCAGTTGGCAGAGCTGGAGCATTCACGTTGGTGCCATTATATGTACAGTGAAGGATGGACGCACGGTTCCTTGCCCGGCAAGCCGAGAAGTAAGGATACCGAGCATAAGCGGCATCCCTGCCTGGTTTCATGGCAACAAATTTGTGAGGAGTTTCCGGAAACCGTGTTTTATGACTTAATCAGTGTGACGGTTCTTCGGTATTTGCCGGAAGTCGACATATAAAAAATCAAGAAAAAAGAGAGGGTAAGAATATGAGTCATCAAGTTTTCAT
Source organism: uncultured Clostridium sp. (assembly GCA_964564255.1). GTDB lineage: Bacteria > Bacillota > Clostridia > Oscillospirales > CAG-272 > CAG-448. The sequence continues at coordinate 14,675 of CAZMAZ010000009.1, forward strand.
CAGCTACCGTCGGGACGGCGGCGAAGCATTGGCGCGTTTGCTGTATGACCAGCTGTCGGCAAAGGGATATGACGTTTTTTACGATGTGGAAAGTCTGTCTGCGGGAGAGTTCAATCTCAAACTGCTTGATGAGATTGACAAGAGCACGGATTTTGTTTTGGTTTTACCGCCGATGGCACTGGACAGATGCGTAAATTCCGAGGATTGGGTGCGAAAGGAAATCGAACGTGCCTTTGCAATGCACAAAAATATTGTGCCGGTTATGATGCGCGGATTTGTTTTTCCCGATCCGAGTGAACTTCCCGAAGGAATGCGGGGGCTTCCCATGAAAAACGGCGTGTCAATGGATATGGAATATTTTGATGCCGTGGTGGACCGCCTTTGCAGTATGCTCAGATCGGTTCCCGCCAATCATGACGCCGTTCGTCCGGCGGGCAGTAAAATGAGCGGGAAGGAAAAGAAAAACGAAAAGCTTAAAGAAGAAGCAATCAAGGAAATTCGCAAGTGCCGTTTGCTGTTTGTAAACGGAAAAGTGCATCCGAATCTGCCCAAGCCTGCAGTTTCCGATGCGGCACGCGAAATGGAAAACTGCGCACGCCGTCTGGATGCTGCCCACAGCGTGACCGAAGAAGATATGCGTGTTCTTTTGCGCACGGTCGATGAGAATCTGACCGAGATTAAAAAGCAAGCAAAGCAGGAATTTGATATTTATCTTTACAGCGCAATCGAGGAGCTTACTTATACAGTCGAGCTTTGGATTGAAATTCTGAGCGGAAAGACAGGACTTCCGAGCGACGCGGAAATGGAAAAAACAAGGCAATCGCGGCGTCAGCGTAAGTTTATGCAAAAACTTGCGGAGCTGGAAGAATTGAAGGGCGAAATCTATGACAAGCGCACCGAGCTGGAAGAGCTGATTCGTAAACTTGAAAAGGTGGGGCGCGAGCAGGAAGAAAAGCTGGCAAACGAACAAAACGAACGGATGCAAAACGACCTTGCCCGTGACCTGGACGGCATTAAAGCAGAGGTTGCCTCACTTGCCGCCAGATCCGCAAATTATCAGGAATGCTTTTATACCCTGGATTTGATTTATAAAAACGCCTACGAAGCGGTCACGGTCAATCTGCAAATCGGCAGAACCGGAAAGGAAGCGCGTGTCCTGTTGCAAACCAAGAAGCTGCGCAATGTAATCAAGGACCCGGATTCCACACTCAAGGTCATGAAGAAGATGCTGAAAATTTTGCAGGAAACAGAGCAAGACACACAAAAGCTGGAAAATGCAATCCGGGAAATCGGAACGGCACTGGAAGGGAACTTGGTCGCAAGCGCAAGAGCGATTGAACTGCGCGACCAAATTTGGCGCAAACGCGCGGCATCGGTAAGTTTGGATGATTGACGCAGGCTGTTTTGCGCACCTGCAGTATCGATTGTGACATTTTTGTTAATAATTGCAACATATAATTGCAATTTGCAATCGCTTTTGTTATAATATTTATGATGTTGTGAACAAATGGTTCACGCGAACCGTTTATTTTATGTCTTTTGTACGGGACCCTGTCTCTGCAAAACGGCGAAACAAAAGAAACAAAAAGGAGAAGTCTAAAATGGAAGCAATTTACAAACAAGGGGGGGTAGAAAAGTAACCGCATGTGCGGCAAAAAGCTCCCGCAACCAAAAAGGGTTTACTATTGTTGAGCTTGTAATTGTGATTGCCGTGATAGCGATTCTTGCCGCGGTTTTGATCCCGACTTTTTCGAGTATCGTGGACAAAGCCAATACTTCGGCGGATATACAGCGTGTCAATATGGCGAATACAATTCTTGCCTCCATGCAGGCATACGGAGACGAAATAACCGAAGAGACAGCCCTTGCCGAATTGAAAGCCAATGGCACTGACATTGAGGTGACGCCGAATAACGCAAATAATGTTTTCTATTTTCTCGGCGCCGAAAAAAGATATATTATTTTTGACACAAAGTCCGAAAAAATGATATATCCCGAGGATTTGGCGGAAAAATATAAGGACGAAGAAGTAAAGACATGGCTGATAAATGAACTGACGCTTGATTTTGGGGTGAATAGGGAATTTACGACGGATAAGGACAGCGATGACTATAAGCAATATGTCGATACCGGTGTTTGTGCCGATTGGACAAAGGATTTTAAAATTACGGAAACCTTTTCACCTTCCGGCAGTAGTGGTACATTTATGCCGTTTGGTAGTTGGGATAACGAGAATAAGGATACAAATGGATTCAACATTGAAATAACCAATGGACAAATTGAATTGTGGATACATGGTACTAAAAGGTCTTCGGTTCCATATTCTGTGCGGATGGCTCAGAATTACAGTCTTATATTCGATTGGCAAGCGAAGACAAGCAGTTATTCATTCATAATAAAAGACAGTAGTGGAAAAGAGATTATGAATTTCGCCCAAAAAGACGAAAAACTAAACAATAAGCATACACTCACGACATATCTTGGTGCAACGGATCATCGAAACAATTATAATTATGGAAAAATCAAGGTTTCTTCTTTTACCATCACATATAAATATGGCTACGGTGAACAGATAACTTTGCCGACGGCGAAGAGCAACATAACCGGCTATACTTGCAACGGTTGGTTTGATGCCGCGACAGAGGGCGATCAAATTGATGATTATAAAATGCCCGCAACCAAAACAACGGTATATGCTCAATGGCAGACTGCCGGAGCGGGAGAGTAAAATAGTGAAATATGACGCGTGACCGCAGGTCGGAAACAATCTCGGTTATGGCGTGTGCGGGGCTGTTGCAAAAATGCAACAGCCCCGCAGCTGTTCAACAGGGGAAGACGGTTTGCTTGCAAAAGATTTTTCTCTTTTTTATGTTTTTGAAAGCATCCTATTGACAAACGCCGCAAGGTGCGATAAAATAAAAGGGAACATTTTTGAAAAGTTTTTCGGGTAAGGAGCGGAGCATGCAAATTCGTCGGTGCAGGGATGAAAAAATCCTTTCGGACTTATACAATCAAATCGCAAGCGAGCCGGGGGCGATCTATGCGCCGCTTGCGCAGGATGCCTTTTCGCGCATTTTTATGCTTGAAAATACTGTGTATTTTTGCGCATGGGAAAATTCTTTGCCGGTTGGCTTTTGCGGCGGCTTGGCGGATGCCGGGCGCGGGGTCGGGTACCTCAGCTTTATCGGCGTTTTGCCGAATTGGCAGGGCAGAGGAATCGGTCGTGCGCTTTTGCACGCCATCGAAGTCGAGCTGGCAACCCTTCCGTTTGTCGGACGCATCGAGACCGTGTTTCATAATCCCGTACATATTCCGTGGCAGATTCCAAGCGGCGGTGGTTCCGATCATCCCTGTGCGCCCGGTGTCGATACCGAAAGCCCGCTCTATCCTCTCCTTTTGCGGGAAGGATATGAAGAATGGACGGTGCAAAATGCCTACTATCGCGCGCTGGACAGCAGCGCCGAGGCGCCGCATCTTGCAAAAAGGCGTGCAACGCTCTTGCGCGCCGGTATAGAAATTACGCTTTATGACCCGTCCGTGCATCGCGGGCTTGCGGAATTATTTGTCGGCATTCGAAATCCGGGCTGGGGTGCGTATGTCATGTCACATACCGATCAGCCGATTGTGGTTGCCGTCGACCGCGGGCAGGAAAATTTGGTGGTTGCCTACACGGGACCCTTGTCGGTTGAACAAAGCGGGCGCGGAAATTTCTGCGGGATTGGGACATTGCCCGCGTATCGCGGACGCGGTATCGGCACGCTGGTCTTTTGCGAGATGTGCCGTCGTCATTTTGAAAACGGGGCGCGGTTTATGTCGCTGTACACGGGGCAGGACAATCCTGCGCGTCTGATATATGAAGCGGCGGGCTTTTGTGTGGTGCGTCGTTTTGCCAATTTGCGTAAGGAGGTGATCCGTTTATGAGTGCGGTTCTTCGCGTTTTGATTAGTGGCGGTTCCCGCGGCATCGGTGCCGCTTGTGTGCGTGCTTTTTGCGCAAAAGGTGCCGCTTGTGCCTTCTTTTATCATGCGCACGAGGCGGAAGCGCGGGCGGTATCTGCCGAAACCGCCGCCTTGCCGATTCGTTGTGATTTGCGAGATAGGGAAGAGGTTTCACGAGGGTTTGCGGCGGCAATGGATGTCTTGGGGGGCATCGATGTTTTGGTCAATTGTGCCGGCATTTCCCAAATCGGGCTGTTTACCGACCAAACCGATGCAGAGTGGCAGACGCTGATGGCGGTGAATCTGGATGCGGCGGCGAAGCTTTCCCGTCTTGCGTGCGTGCACATGGTGGCACAAAAAAGCGGCGTGATTTTGCAAATAGGCTCGGTCTGGGGGCGGGTCGGTGCTTCCTGTGAGGTTGCCTATTCCGCTTCCAAGGCGGCATTGCGCGGTCTGACCATGGCGCTTGCAAAGGAGCTCGGACCGTCGGGCATTCGCGTCAATTGCATTGAACCCGGTGTGATTGACACCGAAATGAATGCCGCGCTGGGCGCCGAGGCGCGTGCCGATTTAGCCGAACAAACCCCGCTTTGCCGTTTGGGAGAGACGAGCGAGGTTGCCTCTGCCGTTTTGTTTCTCGCTTCCGATGCCGCCTCTTTTATTACGGGGCAGATTCTGGGCGTAGACGGTGGATTTGCGCTTTGATTGCAGTGGAGGAGCTTTATATGTCAATGGAGCAAGAACAAACAGAAAAATCGGTACAGTTAAGAGAGGCAAGCCGCAGGGAAGAAGTGCATTTTGAGGATCGGTGCGGCATTCGCGTTTGCCACACCGAGAAATTCAAGACGGCGCGGTTTTCGGTGTTATTTTCCGTTCCCGCCGTAGCGGATACCCGCCCTGCGGCATCTGCCGATTGGCAAGCGGCGCGGGAGCCGTTCTCCCTATCGCGTTTACTTCTGATTTTGACCGCGCGGCGCGGGACGGAGCAATATCCGAATCTGGCACAGATTAACCGCCGTCTTGACGATTTATACGCCGCCACCTTATCCTGCCGTCATTTTTTTGACGGTGACAGGCAGGTGCTCGGGTTTACCGCCGAATACATTGAACCCTGCTTTTTACCGGACGGGACCGATCCGCTCGGCGGTGTTTGCGAAATGATTGCGCAACTGCTTCTGCATCCTTTGCGGGATGCGGACGGGCTTTTGCGGCGCGAAACGCTTGCAAGCGAAAAGCGCGCCATGCTCGATTCGATTCGTGCAATCAAAAACGACACGCGCGCCTATGCCGAAATGCGTTGCAGGGAATTGCTGTTTGCGGGGCAGCCGAACGACCCCGCGGTGATGCGGTCCGAAAAGGCGGTACGCGCGGTGACGGCGGAAATGCTTGACAAACGGCAAAGGGAACTGCTTGATGCTGCCGCCTGCACCTTGTTTTATACCGGACGGGAGTCCGCACAATCGATTTTGGCGCGCATTCATCCGCAGATTCTCGCATGGGGCACGCGTTTGCCGGTGCCTACAGTGACGGCAATCGGGCATCCGACCGAAACCAAACGCGTTGAAGAGGAAATGGCGGTTACGCAAAGCATTTTGGTAATGGGATTTTGCGCACCGCAGACCTGCGTTATGGGGAAAGCGGAATATCATGCCTTCCTGGTTTTAAATGAGATGTTCGGCGCGATGGGAACCAACCGTCTGTTTTTGCGCTTGCGCGAGCAGATGGGACTTTGCTATTCGATTGGTTCGACGGTTGACTGCAAGAAAGCAACCTTGACCGTTTCCTGCGGAATTGGCGCCGCCGCACAGCATGACGCGGAGGATGCGATTTCGGACGAATTGCAAAAGATAGCGCGCGGCGATTTTTCCGAAGAGGAGCTTTTGACCGCCAAGCAGTCGATTGACAATGCCTTTGCGCAAATGGAAGATAATGCGGGGGCAATGGAATCGTTTTTGTATACGCGACTGCTTGACGGCATTGCCGAGACCCCCGAGGCGTGCAGACAGGCAATTTGGGCGGTCGACCGTGAAGGGGTGATGCAGGTTGCCGCCCGCACGGTGCTTGGCGCGGTGTTTTTTCTGCGCGGGACGTTATCGGAAGAATCGGAAGAATCGGAAGAAATGACCGAAGACCTTGTACAAGGAGATGCCTATGAAGACGGTGAGATATGAACATGCACGCATTGGGGAATCGTATACCGAGACGGTACACGACAGTGGCATGCGCATTTATGTTTGCCAAAAGAAGATGCGAAGCACCTACGCGATGTTGGGGGTTCCGTTCGGGTCGCTTGATACCGCTTTTGCAACCGCGCAAGGGCGCGTACAGCTGCCGCCGGGGGTTGCGCATTTTTTGGAGCATCGGATGTTCGGCAATGCGGACGGACGGGATGCGACAGAAGATTTCGCGGCGTACGGTGCCGATGTCAATGCCTTTACCGCGTACGATAAAACCGTATATTTATTTTCGACCGCCACAGAGTTTGCCGCCTGTCTGACGAAGCTAATCGAGTTTGTGACCGAGCCCTACTTTCCATCGGATGCCGTAGATGCCGAGCGTTCGATTATTGCGGAGGAAATTCGCATGAGTCTTGACGACCCATACGAGCAGGGGTATATTGCGCGGTTGCGCAGTATGTATGCCGGCGGTGCCGTCAGGGAAGATATTTGCGGTAGTCTTGCCTCGATCGCTCAAATCGATTCGGACGTGCTGTATCAAACCTACCGCGCCTTTTACCACCCGAAAAATTTGATTCTTGCCGTCAGCGGGGATGTGACGACCGAAGAGGTATTGGAGGTTGTCGATCGCTGTCTTGGCAAGCAAACACAGACCGCGGCATTTCCCGTTTTTTCGTCTCCCACGATGGAGGCGCCGCGTATGCGAGATGCTTCGCTTAACATGCCTGTTTCCAAGCCGATTTTCAACATAGGGGTGCGGTTGCCGAATGCGGCGCAAGCCTATGTGCCGCCTGCCTTTGCGGACCAAAGGCTGTTGTATCGGGACACGCTGCTTTCGGTGCTGGCGGAGGCGCTGTTTAGCCGCGCGGGGACCTTTTATTCCGAGTTGCTGGAGGAGGAATTGATTCGCACCGGGTATTCCTACGGCGCGACCGTTTTACGGGATTTGTCCTATTTGTCGATTATGGGAGAGGGTGCCCGAGTCGGAGAAATTCGGCGTCGTTTTTGTGCGTATTTGGAGCAATTGCGCGTCGAAGGGGTGTCCGAAGAAGAATTTGAGCGCGGCAGACGTGTTTTGTATGCCGATTTTGTCACCTCGTTTGATTCGGCGGAGGACATTGCCAGTGTACTGTTTTCCGCGGCGGTGGACGGTGTTCCCGCGTTTGCATGTGCGGACATGATAGAACGGATTGCGCGTGAGGACGCCAATCGTCTTTTGCGTGAGGAATGCACCCCGGAGCGGGTACAAATGACCGTAGTGCGACCGATGCGAAAAAGGCGGGCGCAAAAAGAGAAATAAAAAACAAGAATAAGAACAAGAATAAGAATAAGAACAAGAATAAGAATAAGAACAAGAAAGGGAAGATGCTTTCGCACAAACGGAAGCGGGGGTATA
>CAZMAZ010000010.1:0-3425 GCA_964564255.1 uncultured Clostridium sp.
TCGGCGTCCATGTGCGCGGCTTTGCACCCTTTGCCTCGTCTGTACCGGGCGTATACTTCCCGTCGGCATCAAAGCTGCCGGGGTTGATTGTAATATCCTTTACCAGTTTAGCTTTCAAAAAGGTCTCGCCGCTGTTGACCTTCTGCGCGAACCAATAGAGCTGTCCGGCGTTTTCAATCTCGTAGACGCCGTCTTCCGATGTCGGCTCCTCATAACCGCCGCAATCGGTGCAGAAGCCGTTTTTGTAGTTATGCTCTGCCGAATACGTGCCATCTGCCAGGCGGGTCACGCGGTCGCCGTAGTAATAGGGCATGCCGTTATATTGATACCAGACAAGCGGATTTTCTTCGGTGCCCTCGGGGCGTTCGTCGTTTAAGAGATAGGTCACCTCGCCGGAGGCGAAGGCGGCGGCGTCCTTGCATTCGACGTTGGTGATGGTGGCTTCGGTGTCGCCATATCCGACCACATTACTTTGCGTGCTGTAGCAGTTTGTGATCGTGCCCCCAGAGCTTGCACCAACCACGCCGCCCACAGAGTCCAGGCCATAAACATTGCCGGTGCTGTAGCAAAACGCGACTGTACCGCCTGGATTATTTCCCACCACGCCGCCAATATTGGATTTAAAATAGTCTCCTACATTCGCAGTGTTGTAACAATTCTTCACTGTGCCTTTGTTGTTGCCGACCACGCCGCCAACACAGGCATCACCGTTGACGGCGCCGGTATTATAGCAGTACTCCACCGTGCCTAAGTTTTCCCCTGCCACAGCGCCAACATTAACATTGCCGCTAATATAGGAATTGACAATACCGATGTTGGTAACCGTGCTCTTCGCGTCAACCGTGGAGAACAGACCCACATTTTGAACTATATCATCGAAATACAGACCGGAGATGGTATAGTTGCCGACAAAGGTGTTGTTCGAGTCGTATTTTGCAATGCCAACATTGTTGCCCGTCAGTGCAAAGGGCGTCCATACGCGCACAGCTTCCCCGTTTTTGGCGGTATAGTTGCCGTTTCCGTCAAAGGTGCCCGGGTTTACCACGATGTCCGCCGCAAGGGCAATGTATTTATTCTGAAGAGCGCTGCTGTTGTTCGCAATTTGGGCAAACCAGTAGAGGTTGCCCGCGTTCTTGATAAGATAGGGGCTGTCAGGTGCGTTTCCCTGTCCTTCGGGTGCCTGATATGCGCCGCAGGCCGTGCAAAAGCCGTTGTCAAAGGTATGGCTGACCCCACCCGTGGCGGTCACCGCACAGCCCGAGAAGCCGGGCAGGGCGCCGTTCTGGTACCAGACGCCGGAGGCGGCTTTACCGTTGAGGTTGTAGGCAACAGAGCCGGAGACGAAAAACGTGAAGGGTGTCTCTGTCACGGATTTGTTGACGGTGCCGGTGTTGGAGATGTCGCCGATGTCCTTAGATGCCGTGCCGGTCAGGTAGAAGCAGTTGGTGACATCGGCTTTGGCGCTTGAGCTTGTCACATTGATGTATCCAACCACGCCGCCGACATCCTCGTCGCCACTGACTGCACCGGTGTTGTAACAGTTTATAACCTTTCCTCTTGCGGATTCGCTACCTTCTGTTGATTGAAGGCGTCCCACAACGCCGCCGACCTCCCAACTGCTATCACTCTTACCTTTGACCGCGCCGGTATTGTAGCAGTTTTTAACCGTTGCATTAGAGACGAAACCGACCACGCCGCCAATATCATTGCCGGCGCCGCCGACCGTAGCGGTGTTGTAGCAGTTTTCAATCGTTCCTCCAACGCTATAGCCGACCACGCCGCCAACATATTTGTGACCATAAAAATAGGAATTCACGACGCCGACATTTTTCACCGTGGCACCTGTATATACACAGCCGAACAGACCTACATGCTCCGTGGTACTATCATTAAAGTAAAGTCCGGAAACAGTGTGTCCGTCGCCGTCAAAGGTGCCAAAATATGCATAGCCATCGCCGATCGACGTCCAGCTGCGCAAGGCTTCACCGTCTTTCGGCGTATAGTTGCCGTATTCGTCAAAAGTGCCCGGGTTGACCACAATATCCGCGGTCAGCTTGCCGTTGATGTTCGGATAGCGCTGCTTTTCTTGTCCATTTTCGATTTGAATTGCCGCCGCGAAGGCGTACAGCTCGTCGGCAGTGCCAATCTCATAGTAGCCGTCGCTGTCGTCGTCCGTTAGTGTGACGCTTTGTACGTCGTCGCCGGTGCCGATTGTCACCGTAAGGTCTTCCGCCTTTTCGGCACTCACCCTAAGGATCGGCACAAGCAGGGCGACAAGAATCGCACACAGGGCAAGGGCAATGCCGATCATGCTCTTTTGGATGCTCGTTTTTTTGTGTGTCACGCTGTAATCCTCCGTTTTTTCTGTATTTTTTCGATTCTTCAAACTTCTATCATTTTTCATCCGTTCTTTTTCCTTCCCATATTTTCATTTCTCCGCATCGTTTGCGATTCTCATTTCCAAATAGGAAAGCATGCTGTGTATGGTTCTTTGCGCAACCGCCGCAAAATCCGTGGTTTCCACAAAGGCAATGGCTTCCCGCACCTTTTCTTCCGGCACATGGTAGAGCGCCAAAGAATGCTTGAGAAATGCCCGCACCTTCTTCTCAACGGTGAAATAAACGTCGCAATGCTTTGCCATGTAGCCCCGAATGATGCTCCCGCTCGCAATCTCGCATTCGTAAAAATCGCCGGTCTCCCAGGTGGGATTGTAGGCGCGAAACAGCGGCTCCAACCTTGCGGTGGACTTTGCATAGATAAGCTCCGAGGTCATGGGCAAGGAATATGCCGCCGCGTAAATCTCGCGTACCTGTTCACTGCTCTCCGCCATATATAATTGTAGGGCGCACTCGGTGGCGTAGTACAAAACGGGGTCGTCGGTTCTGCCGGCTATAAGTGCGCGGCTGGTATCAAATTGTCCGTCCAGTACGTAGTCCACCAGCATTTTCAGCAGATTTTCCTTGCTGCCAATCGCGAACACCACCGACCCGCGGTTGACCTCCGCATGCCTGGCAATATCGATGATGGTGGTCTTTTGAAATCCTTTTTTCAGAAACAGAACCGCGGCGGAATGCAAAACCTTGTCCTTGGTGCTCATCCCGAGCTCCGCCTCTTTTGCATGCGCCTTTCCGTTTGTCCTGCTCATTGTCACTGTATTCGTCTTACTCGCCATTTCTTACTCCCGCTCTCTTGTTTTCATTTGCTCTTGTCTGTCCCTGTCGTCTCTTACCCTTCTTGTCGGCTCTTGCTAACGCCTGCCGCCTCTTGTTCCTTCTTGTCGGCTCTTGCTAACGCCTGCCGCCTCTTGTTCCTTCTTGTCGGCTCTTGTTGTCGCCGCCACCGCCCGAATGCATCTGCATTTCTTGAACCGTTTCATCCGATTTATTATCCAATTTATCCAATTTTCGGTTCCGTTGGCAGTCTTA
>CAZMAZ010000010.1:3525-20491 GCA_964564255.1 uncultured Clostridium sp.
TTTCATCCGATTTATTATCCAATTTATCCAATTTTCGGTTCCGTTGGCAGTCTTACTATGTCGCGACACAATCCGCCACATATTGCAGCACATATTATAGCATAACTTGAAAGGATTTGCAATAGGTTTTTGGAAAATATTTTTCGTTTTTTTAAAAGATTATCAAACAATTTCCCCGCCCTTTTTTATGACTTTTTACAACGGCGAAAACCCGCTTTTGCGCGGGGTTTGGGAGCGCGCAAAAGCGGGTGCTTTGGAGTACTGATTATTTGTCGGTATAATAGGAGAGCGCAAGCATATAGCCGTATTCGCCGTAGCCGTCGACCACGATGCCGGAGGCTCTTTGTGCCGTCCAGGCGGTGATGAAATCATAGAGCTGTTGATTGAGCGGGTAGGCGCCGTCGGCGTTGGTCAGCTCCGCATATTGGGAAATCATGGCGGAGTAGTAGCTGACGCGGTTGTATCTCTTTCCGTTCTCGGTTACCTGGGCGGAAACCAGCAGATTTTCAACGCCGGAGAGGCTGTTTACCGTGGTAAATGCCGCGCCTTCTTCTCCGAAAATCGGGTTGTTTTGGGTCAGGACAATCATGGCAATCGGTCCGTTTGCCGAGCCGACGCGGTAATAGCCGTCATTGCCTTTGACAAGCACCGCTTCCATGCCGTCCGCCGTTCCGATGCGGAAGGCGCCGTTTTCATCCTTGACAAGTTTTATCTTATTCAGCTTTTTGTCGGAGACGCTGCCGACCACATTGTCGGCTTTTTCGGCGCCCGCGACCATCTCGACCGTTACGCGGTCGGCAATCGCATAGTCCTCACCCGGAATCAAATCTCTGACCCGTTCGACCGTAACGTCCAGCTCAATCGGGTATTCGGCTTCCCCTTCTGCGCGAATGCCGAACAGCCAGCTGTTGGAGTAGGTCCATGCCCCGGTGCTGTCCTTGAGGTACTGCTCCTGCATCATAAAGGTAAAGGAGGGGTTGTCATTTCCCGTCGCCGAGACCGACGCCTTGGGGGAAACGGTCGCGACGGTAGACGGATAATGTCCGACATACACGGTGGCACCGTTTGAAATATTGGTGACCGTCAGGCGATAGAAGCCGACATCCTCGGGCTTTGAGGGCTTGACCGAGAAGTAATACAGAGAGTCGTCGTGCGCCGTGGAAAACAGGGAGTCCCCGTCGTCGTACCGCGCCTCCGGAAGGGTCAGGTGCGCCGTTTTGCCAATCTTGATTTTCAGCGGATTAAATGCGGTATAAAGCTCGGCGACGGAAATATCCTCGTATGCAAGCACACAGGTATCGGAATTGACAAGGAAGGTCGGGTCCTCGGGCAGCTTATAGCCGTCCGGTGCGCCGTCGGTCACGACAACCGTATACCCTGTAATCTCGTTATCCGAAACATATTTCGGCGCCTCGAAGGCAAAGATGCCGTCTTGGTTTGTGCTTCCCTGCGCGATAATCTGCGTATCGCTGGTAATCATCAGGGCAAGTCCCGCAATCGGCGTGCCTCTCTTTTCCAAATCCGCAATGTCATCGGCATATTTTGCCTGCACCGTGTGGGGGTAGGTTTGCGCCGCGCCGCACTTGGTACAAATCTCGTTTACGAAGGAATGTTCACATTTTTTTTTTAGCACCAGCGTGTACTCATGTACATCCGCTGATGTTTTCAGGGCACTGTTATCAAACGTGTATCCTTCCGGAATGCTGTCCTCCAGAATGTGCACGTCGTAAATGCCGTATCCGATGGTTCCGAGCTGGTTATAGTTTACCTTACCGTTTGCATCGCTGGCAATCGGCATCAGGCAGAGATCGCCGTCGGTCACGCAAAGCTGTACCTGTACGCCTTCGGCAGGTTGATTGGTATCTTCATAAACAACGGTGAAAAGGTATGCCGGGTCCCCCGCCTCGGTGGTTTCTCCCTCGGTGGTATCGCCGTTTGTATTCGCGGCGGTGGTGTCCTCGCCTTCACCGCTGTCGCCGCAAGCAAGCAGGGCGCCCGTCAGCAGGCAAAGCACTGTCAGAAATGCAAGTATACGCCAAATTTTTTTCATTTTCTTATTTCCTTTCTGATTGATGGAATTGATGGGATTGATGAGATATGTTTATGCATGTCTGAAGAAGCAGCAGAACATCAGCCACTGATCCTGCACACGTGTGCCGTCCACATCCAGCATGCCGTAAAGAACCATCAGGTTATCCAGAATTTCCGCAAGCTCCTGATTTGCCTTGACATATCCGTAGTCATCCGCATTCGGGTCGCCCGCCTTTGCCATTGCCAGATATTTTTCCATCTCTGCCTGGTGATTGCCGAACGCCGCGAGCGAATTGCCCTCACTGTCGGTGCGCTTTGTGAAATCAAACGCGTCCTTGTGCAGTACCATATCGTCGGTATAGTAGCCTTCTTCAATGCATTTTTGCAAAGTTGCCCAGTCCCCAATCCACGGGATATAGCCTGCGCCTTCCGCCTGCGATACGCCAAGGAAGTCGACATACACATAGCCGTGATCCGACATATCCAGAATCGGCGTGCCGTCCTTCTCGTAACCGAGCACCTGACGGTAATAGCCGTCCGCATCCAATGCGGCTTCGAAATCGTAATTGCGCCAAATAATAATATGCGTTACATCCTCTGTCGTGGTCCAGCCGGCGGTGCAAACCGTCATGACGTCCATGGTTTCACCGACATAGTCAATCATAAAGTCAAATGAACCGAGGTCGTCGACCGGGTCAAAGCCGACCGTGATATAGTAGGTCTTGCCTGCCTCCATGGTGTGGTAAATATAGAACTGTCCGTCGCCGCGCTCGTTGTCGCTGATGTCCATCTCCGTGCCGTTTTCGTCCAGCAGCCATGCAATGGTGGTGGAGCCTGCGGTATTGGAGCAAACGGTGCCTTCCGCAAGAGAGTACACGGCATAGACGCCTGTCTTTTCGGGAACAAACTTGAAGAAGAAGCCTCTGGGCACCAGCACCTGATTGACCTCGGCGTGATTTTTGCCAAAGGTCGCGTCAAATGCGCTCTTTTCGTCAATTCCCTGCCGCACGTCGGAAACCTCAACAATGCCGTCGCCGACGCCGTAGTGGTCAAAGTAGGAGCAGAACTCCAGCCATTCCCACTCGTGATTTGCGCCTTCTCCCAACTCGGAAGCAAACAAATCCAGAAGCGAGGCAAGCGTTTTATCCACGACCGAATAGCCGAGTGTACTGGATTTTTCCAGCCAGCAGTAGCTCCGCGTCAGGTCGCGATTGATTTTGTCTGCATAATCGATGCCGTTGATTTTGAGGTACCCTACCGACGCCAAATCTTCCAGAGAAGAATTTGACCACTGCGTAGAGCCGCACAGCTTTGCCAGAAGCAAGGGTCCGTCCTCGGTTCCCACATGGTAGTACCCGTCCTTGCTGTTGTAAACAACCGTTGCATAATTCTTGTAACTGGTTGTCGCGCCCGCATCAGCCGGTTCGGTCGCGGCGTGGCGGAGAACATTCATGGAGCCGCCTTGCGCGGTCATTTCCTCGACTGTCATGGTGCGCATGTTTTTCACATGCACATATTCGTTGCCTGTCTCCATATAGCCATAGCTGTCGGAGGAGTCCTTGGTGTAGACCAGGGTCACGGTATGCGTTCCGGCTTCCACCGGCGTATAGGCATAGCAGGTAACCCAGCCGTCTTGCTTGGTAATCATCTTCTGCATGATATGACCGTCTACATACACGGCGAGCATATCGTATATCTGTCTTTCGTAAATGTCATACTCAATGGAGTACCGATAGTCAAAGGCAATCAGCTGTCCCTTTTGCAGGGTCACCTCGGTGCTGATCATGGCACTGGTGCTGTGTTTGCCGTAGTTGGAGGGCTGAATGGCGGTTTTGTCGTCGGTCAGCACCCACGGCCAGACAGTTTCCGGGTCGGTTGCAGTATAGGTGCCGCTAAAGCCTGCGCCGTTGATTGCCTTTTCAATCTCGGCGGAATCGGGCATGGTGACGTCCGGCTTCTCAACGGTCGGGGTGTCATTGTCCACATAACCGGAATTGCCGGTCTGCGAATATTCATCCGAAACATAGAACGCCATTTCCGCCTTCCATGCATCGGCACTGGGGTCACCGCCCACCATGAAATCCGCAATCACACCATAACGGTCCACGAAAACGCTGATCGGCACATATGCACCACCCGCCATGCCGGTAAATCTGCTGTAAAGTCCTATATCGGGCAACATATGGAAGGTGTACCCGTTATTTTCACGAAATTCTTCGCACTTTTTGGAGGTGTCGGAAATACTCAGCGCAATCACTTCCACCTGGTCGCTGTATTCCTGCCATGCCGCTTCAATCGCGGGAAATTCCGCTTTGCAAGGACTGCAGTAGGTTCCCCAGAAGTTAATAACAACCAGCTTTTTGGTTTCCAAAATCTGCGAAAGCTTGGTGGTTACTTCATCGTCGACAAAAGCAAAGTCATACATCACATCGCCCTTGGTGTAAGCGGAGGGCTGGTTCGGATACTCCGACGTAATAACGGCAGTCGTGGCAATCACGACGGTTGCCCCGCCGGTTTGCGCGGTTTGTACCGATTCGGCGGTATATCCTTTTTTCATATCGCTCAGTGTGACCGTATAAACCGCGGGATCCAGCCACACGGTATAGGCGCCGTTTTCGTCGGTTGTACCGGTGGCAACCTTTTCGCCTGCGGCGTTGGTCAGGGTAACCGTAACCGCGGAAAGCGCCATGCCGCCCTGCGATTTTGCGGTAATCTCATATGCTACGGTTCCTTCCGCAGGCTTAGTGTCTTGCTCTCCCGAAGTAGGCGTGGAATCCTCCGGATTATCCGTCGTTTCGTTTGTCGTCTCGTCCCCCTTGCCCCCGGAATTGCCGGTGCACGCCGTCAAAACGGTGGGCAAAAGCAATACCAAGGCAAAAAGCAAACCGATCACCCGATAAAATACATGATTCTTTTTCATTACATATGCATCCTTTCATTCTTGCATTTGCCGAATTTTTATGCTTTCTCGGTCAAAGTCATGGTTGCCTGTTCGGTGTTGTAATCAATGGTTACGGTATATACGACGCCGTCTGCTGTCATTTCCGCATTGGCAATGCCGTTTTCGTAATCAATGGAAGTCACTTTATAGGTATATACGTTGCCGTCGGAAACGGTTACTTTCCCGAATCCGTCAAAGGAATAGGTCTTGCCTGTTTCTTGGTCTAGGGCTTCCATCTTGTAGAGTCTGTCTCCCTTTTCGATGACAAATGCCCGATCGCCGTTGATATAGGCATTCTTTTCTTCCTTGTCGCAGAAAACAAGGCGATAAATCTGCGTCTCTCCCGTGGTTTCGTCAACCGTCCAGAGAATATATCTGCCGTCCTGATAGGAATAAGCAAAGCTGGTCGAATTGGCAATGTCGCCGTTTGCCAAAATACCGGATTGTGCGGCGCCGCTTGTTAAGGTACTGCCGGACATGCCGTCAAAACGGTAGGCAGCATCCAATTCGTTTTTCCATGTGCCAAACAGCTCGTCCTCCCGTGCACACATAATCTGGTCTGTGTAAAGATACCAGTCCTTATGCTGGGAAAGAATCAAATTCTCTTCGCCGACAAAAATCGCATAGTACTGCGTTTCCTTGTAGAAGAAGGAAAGCGTTCCGTCCGATTCCAAGGTAAAGGTTACATCGGTATTGTTGACAACGCCGGGCATTTTGCCGTCAATATCCATCAGCCCGACCGTCATATCGGTCAGTGAGCCCGACATTGCCCAGGTGCCGGTGAATTTGCTCTGCACGCGCAAGGAACAGCTTGTTCCCGCAAGCGTCAGTACATATTCCCGTTTATCGGCATCTGTCGAAATACCGCCGATGACCGTATCGCCCTGCCAAAGAATCAAATCCTCACCGGACATGCGGTAGGTATAGGTCTTAGTACTGCCGTCCGTTGCAAGAACGGTCATACTGCCGGCTCCCGCAAGCGCGCCCCTGCCGTCAAAGGTGTAGAGCGTTCCGTCGGTGCCGTTTGCCAAAATCAAATCGCCGAACAAATCCTTGCGCTGGTAAACGGTATCGGTTGTCCCGACCGTCAGGGTCATTCGGTTGCTCGCTTCGTCAAAGGAAAGCAGATACACAACGCCTTGGTAGACAAACGAGCCTGTCAGGGTAGCTTCATCCAGCGAATAGGAAACCGTTTCTCCGTTGATTTGCAGACTGCCCTTGTAGCTGCCGTTTCCGTCAAAGGAAAGGAGAGGCAACAAATCGTCGGAGCCGATCCAATCACCGCTGTATTCATCGATTCGTTCCAAATGGACGTTGTTCATCAAAGAGTTCATGGTTCCCACATACATCATGGCGCGTAGGGTTTCGCGCGCGGGAATGTAGGTCAGGTAACCGAAGACCTCGCCGTTGTAGTAGAGGCAGATATACGAGCTGTCGGTATCATCGAGCGCATAGAGCAGGTCGTAAAATTCGACCGTTCCGTTTTCGTGAACATATTCCACTCTGGCGCTTCCCTGTCCGTCGACACCGACACCGCCGAGTGTCAGCGTCAATCCGTAATCCGCATATACCCACGTGCCGAAGCAACTGCCGTCTCTGTGGCAGGTCAAGCTGCCCTCTTTGCGTTCGATACAAAGTGCATTGTCGCTAAATCTTGCGGTTGCGGTGAAATCGCCGCTCATGGTCAATACGCCGTCGGCATCTACCGTATAGGTGCCCGCTTTCTTTTCATACACAATACGACTGACCGAAAGCGATGACTGTCTGAAGCCGTAATAGAGGTAACTCCAATTGCCGAATCCGTCAAATGTATACACCTTGTGCGCCTTGGAATCCACCGTCCAGCTACCGACAAAGGCATCGGTCTGCGCAAGCACCTTGGCATCCAGCGTCAAGGCTCCGTCCTCGGAAACGGTGCCCTTGTAGGTCTTTTTCCCGACGGTTACCTGCAAATCACTGCCGTTTCGCGTGTAGGTCAGGTCTTCTTGGCTGTTTTGGCAGAGGTAGTTGCCTGTGCCGTCCGCATAAAAGGTATAGACGCCCTGTCCGTCAAAATACTTGCCGGTTACGGTTTTCTTTGCGGAAACCGCAATCAGGGGTGCTTCTTCCGTATAATAAATGACCGTTTCGTTTGTGTCCTCATCCTCATACACACCGCCCCAAATGGTCAGGATACCGTCTCCCGGCTCTGCGCAGAAGGTAAACAACTGGTATTTGCCCCAAGAGGCATCCCCGCCGTAACGTGCCAGACGCACATCCTCCAAAAACAGACGCGTTCCGTCGTATCGGTAATTGGCAAGCGTGGTCTGTCCGGCATCCGTATAGGCAAAGGTGCCGTTTGCATAGAAGGTTAAGGTCAGGGGCGCATCCGTGCCCGTAACCAACAGATGATAGGTTCCGACAATAGAGGTGGTATCCGCTACCGCGGCGTAAATGGTCATATCGTGCGTCGGTACAAAACTGTCGGGAATCGGTTGCGTATAAGCGGCATCAAAGAAGTATCCGTATGCCGCACGCAGATCCCCTGCCTCTTCATCACCGACCAGTCGGGAAGGAAGCTCTCCTTCCGCGTACCAGTAAAAGAGGGTTCTGTATTCGCCGAATTGTGCTTCTTCGTTCAGAAGGTCGCCGCCGAAATCAAAGAGAACGGTAAAGGTGTACGCGGACTCCTCCGTATTGATTACGGGATATGCACCCTCCTCAAAGACCCAGTCAATGGGATTCCAGTGCAAATTGTCCTTCAAGTACTCCTTTGCGGTTAAGCGAATGTCCCCGTCGGTTCCACCCGCGGCGTAACAGCAATTGTAAACGGTTGCAACCGAAGAGCCGAAATCGTAGGCACCCGGTTCCTCCGCATGCGCAAGCACGCCGCCCGTTACCTCATATGCCTGCCCGAGCTTGGCTTTTGCCTGCAGCTTTGAGGCGGAGAAGGACTCGGAAATCACGCAATCCGGATCGGCATATCCGACAACACCGCCCGCATACGCATAGCAGTAGGCTTCGGAATTGGTCGCATCGGTGGCAAATGCCTGCGCGCTGACATCCCCTGTTGCATAGCAGTCGACAATCGATGTGCCGGACGCCATATGTCCGACCACACCGCCCGCACGCATGGCACCGCGCACGGGACCGGTTGCATAGCAGTTATTCATGAAAGCGGGGACGCCTTCCTCGGAATCAATCATATAACCCACAATGCCGCCTGCCGCAATGACCGAACCGCTGTTGCAGTTCACTTCCACATCGGTCACGCAGTAAGAAATCTGAGAATAGTAAGCAAAAGAATTAAAATCCAACGCCTGTTGCAGACCAATCAAGCCGCCGACATACGAGAAGGCGTTATAATCCGCATGCATTTCAATGACACCGTTCTCGGCATTACACTGGAACAGGTTTCCGCCCATGCCGTATCCCACAAGAGAGCCGCAGAAGCAGCCCATACCGGATACGGATGCCGTGACACGGAAATCCCGCAGGTTCAGCTTGTAGACGGTGCCGCCGTCCGATCCGGCAACATTGGATTGCAAAACGCCGAACAGTCCGACATACTGTACATCATCCGTTTCCATCACGTAGTTTTTAACCGTATATCCGTTTCCGTTAAAAACGCCGCAGAAAACAGCATCGTCCGAGTTTCCGTTTCCGATGACATCCATGCTTTCGCCTTGGAAATCAATGTCGTTTTGCAAGGCATAGTATGCACCGGAATACGCTGTATTGCCCGCATTTACCTGCTCCGCAATATAAAGCAAATCAACAGCGGAGGTCACCTGAAAGGCGCTGTCCTCGGAGGTTCCGTCCCCTTCCATGGAGGATACCTTGCGCGTAATGCCCTCTGTGCGAATTTCGGTATCCGCATTCACGGTCAGGGTGTATTTTCCCTCTCCGTCGGCCTCCAGCACACTGTCGTCGGCATAAACAGTCGGCGTTCCCTCATAAAAGGGAGAGATGCGAAGAGAGAAGGAAACCGTCTTCCCTTTTTCAATCTGCTTGCCCGATTTAAAATCCCCTTCATAATGCACCCCCGCCGTATCGACAAAGGTCACGCGAACGCTCTCCGCATCGTCCGATGCGGTGGTCTCGTCGGGGTCGGGTTTTCCCGTCGGCGCTTCGGTCATTTCGGTCGCTTCCGTCGTGGTATTTTCCTCTCCCCCGTGATGCCCCACGCAGGAGCCGAAAGTCAACGCCGTCGCCGTCAAAAGACCGATAAGTGCGCATAAAACAATTCTTTTCGTTTTCATGTATTTCATGTACCGTACCTTTCTGTTTTGTACAATTCGAATTTTTCAACCTTTGAAGGGCAACCTTTTCTCTCTGCCGTGCCCGGGCACAAAGATTGCCTTTCAAATATCGAAAAGTCCGCTTACGGACCGCTCCGCCGTTTTACAAACGGCGTGCGGACCGTTTTGGGTATCCTTTAGTGCAACCACAGGTATGCCAATGCAATCAAGGCTCCCATTACCAGCACCGTGCCGAGCAAAAGCGGCAGGAAGGCGCGAAAGGCGCCGCGCATCATGGCGCGCCGTTCCTCGCGCGAAAGCGGCGGAAGCGGTTCTCGCAAGGGGACATCCTCCTTCTGCCTTTTGGGTCGATGACGGGAAAGCCCTTCGACATTCATATCGGCAAAAGTGGTTTCGGTATCAAGCGTATCCCGCTTCTCCCTTTTCTGCTCTTTTTCTTTCTTTTCTTTCTCTGTCATGACGGATTGCCGCTCTTTGCTTTGTCGTCATATAAATGACAGGCACAGAAATGCCCCGGCTCCACTTCCCGATAGGCGGGCGGAACCTGCTTGCAAATCTCCATGCAGTGTCTGCACCGCGTATGGAACTTGCAGCCCTTGGGCGGATCAACCGGCGACGGAATACTGCCGCTGAGCACAATCCGTTCCTTTTTTACGTGCAAATCCGGCACCGGCACGGCGGAAAAGAGCGCCTGTGTATACGGATGGAGCGTATTTTCGAAAATGCTGTGCTTGGAACCGTATTCCACCATGGTGCCGAGATACATCACACCGACCGTATCCGAAATATGCTTCACCACAGACAGGTCGTGAGAAATAAAGATATAAGTCAAGCCGAGGTCATGCTGTAAGGACCGCAGCATGTTGATTACCTGCGCCTGGATGGAAACATCCAGTGCGGAAACCGGCTCATCGCAAATCACAAGCTCCGGCTGCAATGCAAGTGCGCGGGCAATGCAGATACGCTGTCTCTGACCGCCCGAAAATTCGTGCGGATACCGTTCGTAATAATGCGGCTGCAATCCGCACTTTTGCATCATGTCAAGCACGTATTCGCGATAATTCGCCTTGTTTACCAAGCCGTGCTCCAGCGCGGCTTCTCCGATAATTTCCCCAACCGTCAAGCGGGGAGAAAGACTGGCGTAGGGGTCCTGAAAAATCATCTGCATCTGCGGGCGCAATTTATTAAATTCGCGATTGCTCAGATGGGTGATTTCTCTCCCCTTAAACCACACCTCACCGCCCGTAACCGGATAGAGGCGCAAAAGGGTCCGTCCCATGGTGGTCTTTCCGCATCCGGATTCGCCGACAATGCCGAGCGTCTCTCCTTTCCGAACGGTAAAGGAAACATCGTCCACCGCCTTGAGCGAAAGCAGGGTCTTCCCCAGCAAATTGGTTTTGACCGGGAAATATTCCTTCAGATGACGAACATCCAAAAGCACCTCGGATACATTGCCTGTCGGATCGGAAACCGTTTTCATTTTCTTATCTTTTGTCATGATATTGATTCCTTTCCGTCAGTCATTGAGAGCGCATTGTCCCCGTCGCCCTTTTGCGGCGGCAACGCACTCGAATCCGCATACAGATAGCAGGAAACCTTATGTGTTTCCGTAATATCCACAAGCTCGGGGTATTTACCCGCACATTCCCGCCGACAGCGGTCACAGCGATCGCGGAAATAGCAGTAGTTGGGCATGTTAATCGGGTTGGGAACAAATCCCGGAATGCAGTAAAGCTCATCCACGTCGCTGTTGACAGAGGGCTTACTCTTTTGCAAGCCGACGGTATACGGATGCATGGGACGGTCAAAAATGTCTTCGGTCGTGCCCATCTCGATAATCTTACCCGCATACATCACAACGACATAGTCCGCCATCTCGGCAACAACACCCAAATCGTGTGTCACCAGCATGATGGAGCTCTTTTGCTTTTCCTTGATTTCACGAAGCAGGTCCAAAATCTGTGCCTGAATGGTCACATCCAGCGCCGTGGTCGGTTCGTCGGCAACAATCAGCTTGGGTGCGCAAATCAGCGCCATGGCAATCATGACTCTTTGCCGCATACCGCCCGACAGCTCGTGCGGATACTTTTTCCAAACGCCCTCCGGGTCGGCAATGCCGACCTGACGGAGCATCTCGATACTGCGTTCCTTTGCCGCTTGCTTGGAAATGCCTTCTATGTGGAGCAGTGCCACCTCGTCCAGCTGATACCCGATGGTAAACACGGGGTTGAGCGAGGTCATCGGCTCTTGGAAAATCATGGCGATTTCTCTGCCGCGGATGCTTTGCATGTCCGAAAGCGGCATTTTGGTAATGTCGTATACCTTCTCTTCCATCTCGTACAAATTGCCGCCAAACTCGTTTTTGCAAATCTCACCGGTGACCTTGTCGGTGACCGGAATTTTCTTTCCTTTTGCATCGCGTTTAAAGGCATTGGTGCGGAAGCGAATCGCACCGTCCACAATCTGTCCGGAGGGTCCGGTAATCAGCTGCATCAAGGAGAGTGAGGTAACGCTCTTTCCGCAGCCGGATTCGCCGACAATGCCGACCGTTGCGCCCTCGGGGACCGAGAAGGTCACGCCGTTGACCGCGCGAACGGTACCCGCATCGGTATAAAAGTAGGTATGCAGGTTGTCAAATTCTACAAGGTTTTTCGGATCCTTCATCTGCGTGCAGTAATCCGCCTCGTGTACCTTTTTCTTCTTTTTCAGTGCATATCTGCGATATGCCTCTCTGTTTTCCCGCGCAATCCGTCTGGATTCGTCGCCGGAAATATAATGTGATTGATTGGTCTTGTTTTTAGCCATATCGGTTACCTCTTTGCCTTCGGGTCAAAGGCATCACGCAAGCCGTCGCCGACAAAGTTGAAGGCGAGAATTGCCAATGTAATGCAGATGCCGGGCGGCACCCAGAAATTGAGCTTGCCGATGCACCAGTCCTTGGTGGCATAGTTAATCAGGGAGCCCCATGTCGCGGTTCCGAGCGGCGCACCGAGTCCGAGGAAGCCGAGCGTTGCCTCGGTCAAAATGATGGAACCCAGTCCCAGTGTCATAGACACGATAAGCTGCGGCAAAACATTCGGAATCAAATGCTTGAAAATCTTTCTGTGCGTGGAAAGTCCCGCGCACTTTGCCGCCAACATAAACTCTTGCTCACGCAGAGAAAGAATTTGTCCGCGGACAAGGCGGGCGGTACCCGTCCATCCGAGCAAAGTCAAAAATCCCATCATGTAGTACAATCTGCTAATATCGGTAATACCGAGAGAGGTAAAGGTGGCAGACAAAATCAACATAATCGGCAGCTGCGGAATGCAATAGAGCACGTCCACAACACGCATAATGACCTGGTCCACCCATTTCCCGAAATACCCGGCAAGTCCGCCGAGCAATACGCCGAGCAGGGTTTCCAAAACAACCACAATCAAGCCGAGCGTCAGCGAAATGCGTCCGCCGTACATCAATCGGGTAAAGAGGTCATTGCCGTTTTCATCGGTTCCGAGCCAATGCCGTGCGGAAATTTCTCCCTTGATATAGTACTCGGACTGTTCGATGCTGATGTCATACGCCGTCTGCTTTTCCATAACCGTTTGTCCGTTTGCATCGGTATAGGTAACCTCATATTCAATCGGCAATGCGGTAATCACCTGCTTCGGTGTCGGGTCGGCATCGATTTCTCCCCATGGGGACAGAAACGGTCCGACAAAGGAGAACAAAAACAGCACAATCAAAATCACAAGTCCGACCATGGAAAGTTTGGAGCGGAAAAAGCGCTTCATGATGGTTCTCGCGGGAGAAAGTACTTTCACGCGGTCGTTCAGGTTTTCGCCATGCAAATCGTCTTCCATCACGTTTTGCACGGCATGATTTGTTTCACTCATCCTGACACCTCCTTTATGAAAGTTTGACGCGAGGATCAACCACGGCGTACATAATATCGGTCAACAGTACTCCCGCAACGGTAAGCACCGCAATGAACATATTGTATCCCATAACAAACGGAATATCTCCCGCAAGCAAAGCATCATACGCGGTCTTGCCGATACCGGGAATACTGAAAATGGTTTCGGTAATCATGGCGCCGCCAAACAGTCCCGGCAGAGTGCCCGCCAGCATGGTGACAAGCGGAATCATGGTGTTGCGGAAGGCATGCTTGTATACAACGCTTCTCTCCGAAAGTCCCTTTGCCCGTGCCGTTCTGATATAGTCGGCATTCAACACTTCCAATGTGTTGGTTCTCGTATAGCGCATGACCGAACCGATGGATAGAACCACCATAACAAAGATCGGAAGCACCAGGTGCCATGCAATATCCGCAATCACGGTCAAAAGAGGAGTGCTTGCGGTAATGGTCGAGGATTGGATACCCGTACTCGGGAACCAGCCCAAATCCACCGCAAAAAACTTAATCATCAGGCTTCCGAAGAAAAAGCTGGGGAAGGAGATACCGATCATGGTCAAAACCGTTACGGTATAATCCAGCTTGCCGTACTGATTGCAAGCACTCTTAATGCCGAGCGGAATCGCAATGATAAGCTCCAGCACAAGAGAAACCAAGGCAATCAGGAAGGAGACACCCATGTTTTTGAAAATCACATTGCCAACATCGTCCAGGTATTTCCACGATTTTCCCAAATCGCCCTTGAGACAGGCAACCAGCCATTTGCAATAGCCCTTGAAAATCGGCATTTCCTTCACTTCCGGAATCTTTTCGCCGTCCCCGGTCAATTCATAGCCGAGCTCGGGTCTGGCATCGTCCTTGAGTCTGTAAACCACATACCCCTCAGAGTCGGTCCGAAAGAGCGGCTCGCCCGGTTTGATTTCCACCGATCCGCCGTCACGGTCGGGCAAAAAGATGCTTTCCTCGGTTTCGTTGGTTTCCGCCAAATTGCAGTTGGCAAGCTCGGTATAGAGCTTTTGGTAGCTATCCTGTGCGTTGGGATTACTGCCGTAAAACTTGGTTTCCACGTAAGAAAGCGGCATAAATCGGAGCAACGCATACAGGATAAACGAAACGCCGAGCAGGATAAACAAAGACAGAATAATTCGTTTAATAATATATTTTACCATAGTTTTTTATCCTAACTGTCCGCAACTGACGGCGATCAGTTATAGTTCACTTCC
Organism: uncultured Clostridium sp.; assembly: GCA_964564255.1. Classification (GTDB taxonomy): domain Bacteria; phylum Bacillota; class Clostridia; order Oscillospirales; family CAG-272; genus CAG-448. The sequence continues at coordinate 17,857 of CAZMAZ010000010.1, forward strand.
CAAATTCTGCTGATTACCCCTTCGTTAAACGTCGGGTTCTGGTTAATGGTATTGACATCGATTACATCGGTATTGTATACGGCAAGGTCGTTTCTCTGGTAGGTCGGCAGCTCAATGCAAAGCTCCATGACCACATCCAGCGCATCCGCATAAATCTCTTTCCGTTCGTCGCGGTTGTTGGTTTCACGTGCCTCTTCAATCAGCTCGGCAAGTTTGTTGATTCTGGTCTTTTCATAATCGAACTGACCGGTCGTGTCGTCCAGCATGCCTTGGCAATACCAGTTCTTGGTCGCGTTTGCGGTGGAATCCTTATGATAGTTCTGGAACATATCCGGATCGCTTGCGGTCGACCATGCAGCCGCCCAGACCTCAAGTCCGCCGGATGCCAGCTTCTTCAGGGCGTTGACGTCGGTGGTAACCGTGGTATCAAAGCCGCATTCGTTCAGGAATTTGGAAGCCTTTTCAAACATGGAGTATGCAGGGTGGTCTACGGTTTCGCCGGCAATGGTGAAGGTAATTTTAAGCGTCTTGCCGTTCTTTTCGAACTTCCCTTTTGCGTTCAGTGTCCATCCCGCACTCTTGACCAGATTCTGAATGGTTTCCTTGTCGGTTACATAATCGTAGTATCTGGTGGCATTGTCCGGATATGCCCACGAGGTAATCGACATCGGACGGTAAATGGTCTCCGCAAGATTCTGCGTATAGTAGTCCTTGACAATGCTTTCCGTGTTCATTGCCTGCATAATTGCCTGTCTGACCTCAATGTCGGGCACATACTTGGGGTTGATTCCCACATAACCGTAACCGCCCGTACGGTAGGTCTTATATCCCAGACTCTCAACGTTAACCGCTTCGATATTGTCAACCGTCGCATTCGGCTCGCCGTAAATTACTTCGCCGGTTTTGAGGGCGTTTACAATGTTATCCGAGCTGACCACTCTGTAACGGAACAGGCGCACCTTGGCATTGCAAAGCTCACTGCCCACGGTTTCAAAATATTCGTTTCTCTTATAATATGCATAGTTGTTGCTGTAGAAGGAATCCTTGGTGACCGTATCGCTTTCGGACACGTTGGTTGCCTTGTAGACACCTGCGCCGACCGGCAGACCGTTCTTTTCGGGGTCCTTCAGAACATTATCGAAAAATTCCTTGCTGCAGAATTCCACGCCGAAATGCTCCACACCGTCGTAAAGCGCAACCTGCTCCGCATTGGAATAGTAGTGCATCGGCGCGACAACAAAGGCGAAGTTCCAAATAGCCTTGGGGTCGATGCCGTTGATGCGAATTTTGAGGACGTCATGCTCTTCGCCGAGATCCTTGCCGTCAAAAGAGGTGGTCTTGTAGGTGGTAATACCGGAAATGGATTTTACCTTTCCCTTGACCTTTTCATAGTAAACGGATTTTGCCTCGGATGCGAAATCCTCCAAAACGTTGGTTCCGGTTGCCCAGTAGGACAGAATGTCGGCGAGCTTGGGCTCGTATGCGGTATATGCGCTGTAAACGGTCTCGATTGCCTTTTCCTTCATCAGTGCCACACGTGCATCCGCCTCGGAGCAATTGTTCTTTGCGGCATATGCGGCAATATTGGAAGCGGAAAGCGCATTTTCCATCTCTGCCTTCAATTCATTGTTGGGGTCGTCCAGCGTGGTAACATATTTACCGTTTGCATCCTTCTTCGCAACCGTTGCCCCCTGTGCATTGGTTTCGCGTTCAACCGAAACAATACCTTCGTTGAGGTAGTAGCTCTGCCAATCCTCGGTAAAGGTGTACTCGGAGAAGCTCTCCAGGGTTCCGTATACGGAGTTCCAGTCGCTGGTAATCTCTTCAAGGAAAAGCTCCTTGGTCTTATCCAAATCCTTACGAATCTGATCGGTAATCGGATTCAGGTCCGGATCGGTCAGATAAGCAAGCATGTTGGAAACACGTTGTTTTGCATCACTGTAAAAGCCGGAGGAAATATCCATGTCCGCATCATCCGCCAGTGTCGGATCCTGTGCCTGATATGCCTTCAAGCCCTGAATATCGGTCGAATAAATGGTAGAGGAGCCGGTGTACATGGGGTCCAAGTAAACATAGAGGTTAAACAGCACGTCTTTGATGGTCAGCGCCTGACCGTCACTGAATTTAATGCCGTTTTTGATTACAAATTCGTAATCCGTGTAGCCGTTCTTATCACCGCCCGAGATGACATTGCCCGCCGCGTCGTACATGGTTGTCTTCATATAGAGCGAAACGGTCGGATAGTCCTCGCCGCAAACAATGTTTCCGTTGGAATCGGTGGAAAGCATGGAGATTTGCGTCATGGAAATTACGCTTCCGTCGTTGGCGGAGGTGTAGAAGAAGGGATTAAAGTTTCCGTCAAGTGCGCCGATGGCAAAGGTCATCGGATAGGTTTCCGGATCGTACTTTTGCGTTTTCGACGGTGTCTTTGTGCCGCTGCAAGAAACGGCAGAAAACAAAATTGCCGCACAGCAAAGCATGCAAATCGCACATTTCAATAGCTTTTTCATGATTTTGCCCGTTGCTTTCGCGCTGCGAAAGCATCCTTTCTTATTTGGAACGCGCGGGGCGCGGAAAGAGATTGCTTTTTGCAAAAGCTCCTTCTCTTTCCGTGCAACCGACACGTTATCTTAAT
>CAZMAZ010000011.1:0-18181 GCA_964564255.1 uncultured Clostridium sp.
GGTGCATCATTTTTCTTTGCACTCTCAACACTGACGTCTACCAAGCGAACGATTGCCATCTCTGCGGCATCTCCTCTGCGGAAGCCGATTTTAAGAATCTGCGTATAACCGCCATTGACGTCCTCGTACTTGGGTGCAATCTCGTCGAACAGTTTTTTAACAACTTCCTCTTTGGTGATATAGGCAAGCGCCGCACGACGGGATGCCAACGTCCCCTTCTTACCGAGGGTGATCATTTTTTCTGCGATGGAACGGACTTCCTTTGCTCTCGTGAGCGTCGTTTCAATCTGTCCGTTCTCAAGCAGCAGGGTGACCATACCGCGCATCATTGCAATTCTGTGCTGAGTAGGTCTGCCGAGTTTTCTGGTTCCGGGCATTTTATTCCCCTCCTTATCTGCTTTTCAAATACTTGTTTTGTACTTCGTTCTCGTTGTTCTCATTCTTCCTCGCGCTTGAGGTCAAGTCCGAGAGAATGAAGTTTCTGAATCACTTCTTCCAGCGATTTCTTACCGAGGTTACGAACCTTTATCATGTCCTCCTCGGTGCGGTTGATCAAATCTTCTACCGTATCAATGCCTGCGCGCTTTAGACAGTTGAAACTACGCACTGACATGTCAAGGTCCTCAATGGTCATCTCAAGAACCTTTTCCTTCTTGGTCTCAGGTCTTTCGACCATGATCTCTGCCTTCCTTGCTTCATCTGACAAATCCACAAACAAGTTGAGATGCTCGTTGAGAATCTTGGCTCCGAGTGAAACCGCTTCTTTGGCTGTGATCGTACCGTTTGTGATCACGTCAAGCGTCAGCTTATCGTAGTCGGTATTGTTGCCGACACGCGTGCTTTCGACGTTGTAACTGACCTTATAAACGGGCGTGTAAATGGAATCCGTGTAGATCGTACCGATGGGAGCCGAAATATTGGCACCCAACAGCTCGTTGTGAAGCTGTTTGTTGCGTTCCTGAGAGACATATCCTCTGCCGTAGTCAAAGGTCAGCTCCATATAGAAGCGATCGCCTTCCCCGACAGTTGCGATATGCAAATCCGGATTCAGTATCTCCAATTCGACGTCTGCCTTGATATCCGCAGCAGTAACTTCACGCTCTCCCACTACATCAATAACAGCAATCTTAGGTGCCTGACCCGTCATTTTCGCCGTAATTCCCTTCACGTTCAGGACAATCTCCGTGACGTCCTCTATAACACCGGGAACGGTGGAAAATTCATGCGGTACACCGTCAATTTTGATATTGGTTACTGCTACACCGGGCAGTGAGCTGAGCAATACTCTGCGCAAGGAGTTTCCAAGCGTGATGCCGTATCCGCGCTCAAGAGGTTCAACAACAAAAGTTCCTTGTTTGCCGTCTTCCGACAGATCGACGGTCGTAATATTGGGCTTCTCTATCTCAATCATTCCAAATAAAACCTCCTGTTATTATGATTGAAAGCGTTAAATGGGCTTTCTCCATGATCCCTTTCTTCGCCATCGTCCGACAAGCGATTTTCGGGATTTCAAAAACGGTATTACTTAGAATAAAGTTCGACGATGAGCTGTTCGTTGAAGTCGAAATCAACGTCCTCTCTTGTAGGCATTGCAACTACCTTTGCGGTAAAGTTTCCGGCATCCACATCCAGCCACTTCGGCTTGGTAGCGGTTGCTGCGGACTCTGCAAGTGCCTTGAACTTTTCGCTGTCACGACTGCTTTCCTTTACGGTGATAACATCACCCGGACGCAGAATCACAGACGGAATGTTAGTGTGCTTGCCGTTCAAAAGGAAATGACGGTGCAAAATCAGCTGACGTGCTTCTTTGTGAGAAGAACCAAAGCCCATTCTGTATACCACATTGTCAAAGCGTCTCTCCAGCAGAACAATCAGGTTCTCGCCGGTGATTCCTTCTTTGCGGTCTGCTTCCACATAGTAATTCTTGAACTGCTTCTCAAGAACACCGTAGTATCTCTTTGCGGTTTGCTTTGCGCGAAGCTGCATTCCGTATTCTCTTGTCTTCTTTGCTGCCGCGCCGTGCTGACCCGGAGCTGTCGGTCTGCGATCAAGTGCACACTTGCCACTGACGCAACGGTCACCTTTCAAAAAGAGCTTTTTGCCCTCTCTGCGGCAAAGCTTACATGAAGGACCTGTATATCTTGCCATAATTCAATTACCTCCTTTGAGATTGATTAAACGCGACGGCGCTTAGGCGGTCTGCAGCCGTTGTGGGGGATGGGCGTAACATCGCGGATCAGGGTAATCTGCAATCCCACTGTTTCCAATGCGCGGATGGCGGATTCACGTCCCGAGCCGGGACCCTTTACATACACCTCAACGGTCTTGAGTCCGTGATCGATTGCCAGCTTTGCAGCTGTTTCCGATGCGCTCTGTGCCGCAAAAGGAGTAGACTTTCTGGAGCCCTTAAAACCGAGTTCACCGGCGGATGCCCATGAAATAGCGTTGCCGTTGACATCGGTAATCGTAATGATCGTGTTATTGAAAGTTGCTTGAATATGAACGACGCCTTTTTCAATATTTTTTCTCTCGCGGCGCTTCTTCACAACCTTCTTCGCTGCTACAACTTTAGCCATTGTTCATGCTTCTCCTTTATTTCTTCTTGTTTGCGATGGTCTTTGCGGGACCTTTTCTGGTTCTCGCGTTTGTTTTTGTTCTCTGTCCTCTGACCGGCAGTCCTTTTCTGTGGCGGATGCCGCGGTAGCAGTTGATCTCGATCATTCTCTTGATGTTCAATGCAACATCACGGCGCAGATCTCCTTCGACTGTATAGGAGTTTTCAATCTCGTCACGGAGCTTTGCAATCTCGGCTTCAGTCAGATCCTTTGCTCTCTTGTCGGGATCAATGCCCGTCTTGGCAAGGATGTCATTGGAGCTCTTTCTGCCGATACCGTAGATATAGGTCAGAGCGATCTCAACGCGTTTGTTGTTGGGAATATCAACACCAGCTATACGTGCCATTCTTTTATCACCTCTCGTTTTGTTCAGATGCTGTCAATTGATCAGCCCTGTCTCTGTTTGTGCTTGGGATTCTCACAGATCACCATGATTTTCCCATGTCGCTTAATGATCTTGCACTTGTCACAGATCTTTTTTACGGACGGTTTAACTTTCATTTTGTTTAACCATGCCTTTCTTCAGATTTGTTCGATTATTTTGACCGGTAGGTAATACGACCTTTATCCAAATCGTAAACCGATACTTCGACCGTTACATGGTCGCCGGGCAAAATGCGGATGTAATTCATCCGAATCTTCCCTGAAATGTGTGCCACAACAATGTGGCCGTTGGGAAGCTTTACCTTGAAGGTTGCATTGGGCATTGCCTCAACGACTGTCCCTTCAAATTCAATCACGTCATCCTTCGACAGAATAATCCCTCCTAACTCATATGCTGCAATTGCATAAAATTCAGAATTCGGAATCAACCAACGTCAACATTAAAACGCCGTTGTCCGTCAGAGCAACCGTATTTTCATAATGCGCCGACAAACGTCTGTCAGCCGTTTTTACTGTCCAGCCGTCAGGCATATCATCAACTTCCTCTGTTCCGACATTTACCATCGGTTCGATGGCAATTGTCATACCTGCGCACAGGCGAACACCTCTTCCCGGTGTCCCAAAGTTGGGAACATCCGGCGATTCATGCAGTGCATGACCGACACCGTGACCGATGTATTTTTTGACCGTGTAATACCCATTTTTACGCACCAGCGTATCAATAGCACTGCCAACATCACCGATCCGATTTCCGAGATGAAGCTGTTCGACTCCCGCAAAAAAGCTGTCTCGCGTTACGCGAATCAACCGTTCCGCTTCCGGTGAAATTCTTCCGACCGGAATGGTCCTTGCGCTGTCTCCGTGAAATCCGCCTATATACGCACCCGTATCGATTTTCACAATATCTCCTTCGCGCAAGATGCGCTTTTTGGAAGGGATTCCGTGAATCACTTCTTCGTTAATGCTGATACAGGCGCTTCCCGGAAAGCCGTAATACCCGAGGAAGGAGGGCTTGGCACCGCATTTTTCAATGTAGTCGCGAATCAATCGATCCAGCTCCCAAGTGCTGACGCCCTCGCGGACGTGCTCCCGGGCAAGCAAAAGCGCTTCCCCGGTAATCCGTCCGGCTTCTTTCATTGCTTTGATTTGTTCTGCATTTTTCAGTGGTATCATATCTCAGATACTCCCAAAGGCGGAACCTTACGCCTCGTACGATTCCAGTGCCTGATAGACAAGTGCTGTGGTATCTGCCACCTCGTCCTGTCCTTCAACCGTCACCAGAATCCCCTTCGCCGCATAGAATTCCTTCAGCGGCTCGGTTTGTGCGTGGTAGGTTTCCAGTCTTTTTGCAACTGTTTCTGCGGCATCGTCCGCCCGAACATAGACGGCGGCACCGCACTTGTCGCATATACCCTCTGTCTTGGGGGGATTGTACTCCACATGATACGAAGCCCCGCATGCGCAGACGCGACGTCCGCTCATACGTTTAACGATTGCCTCGTCGGGAACTTCGATATTGAGTACACAGTCAATCCGGACACCCATTGCATCCAATGCCTCTGCTTGAGGAATGGAACGCGGGAACCCGTCCAGAATAAACCCGTTCTTGCAGGAATCTGTTGCCAAATAGTCCTTGATGATACCGATGACAACGGCATCCGGTACAAGTTGACCGGCATCGATATAACTCTTAGCCGACTTGCCAAGTTCGGTTCCCGCCTTAATCGCACCGCGGAGAATATCTCCGGTTGCAATTGCGGGAATGCCGTATTTTTCGGAAATCTTCGCGGATTGGGTACCTTTACCCGCTCCGGGAGCGCCCAATAAAATTAGTTTCATCTGTTTCCTCCGGCTCTTTTTTAGTCGTAGTGGATCAATCAAGGAATCCTTTGTAATTGCGCAAAGACATCTGCGCATCCAAGGAGCGCGTGGTTTCAATTACAACACCGGTAATAATCAAGAGCGAAGAGCCTGCGAATGCAAGTTCGCTGACCAAGCTGTTGCATGTATACTGGATGATGTTCGGATTTGCCGTCTCGGCAAACAATGTATAAATTGCATTGCCTGCCATGGGCAAGGTAGAAACCAAGCAAAGGAAAATTGCGCCGATAAAAGTAATTCTGTTCAAGGTCTTCTTGATGAACTCAATGGTCTCTCTGCCGGGACGAATACCCGGAATCTGACCGCCGTTGTTCTTGATATTATTGGCAACTTCAACAGGGTTGAAGGAGATCATAATATAGAAGTACGAGAACGCTACCAGCAAAACACCGCTGATAATGATATACGACGCATGGTTCTGGTTGAAGGCATTGGTAACTGCCGTCCAGAAGGAACCGCCGAAAATACCGCCCAACATACTGGGGATATTGACGATGGAGCTTGCGAAGATGATCGGCATAACGCCTGCCATGTTCATCTTCAACGGGAGATTAGAAGACTGTCCGCCATACATCTTGCGTCCGACGGTACGCTTTGCATACTTAATCGGAATTCTTCTCTCGGAATTGGTAAACCAAATCACAAAGTAGAAGATCAAAATCGCAACAATCAGGCAAAGGACAATTGCGAGAGAACCGAGCACCAGGTGCAGCGGATCTTTCGAGAAAACAGCGGTCTGCGAGCTGAGGCTTGCGCTTTCACTGCTCGGCACCTTGAGTGCAACCGTAACCAACTCCTGAATCTGAGAAGGGATGCGCGCCACGATATTCGCAAACAGAATGACAGAGATACCGTTACCAATACCAAATTCATCAATCCGTTCTGCAATCCACATGATCAACGCAGCACCTGCGCAGAAGCAACCGATAATCACGATCATCTGGAACCAACCTTCTCCTGTCAGATTGCCATTGGAATCTTCGGAAACGTTGAGTGCGCCGTATTGAACACGGAGAAGTCTTGCATAACCGATAGCGGTTACCAATGCAAGCACGACCGTAATAATACGGGTGATCATATTGATCTTCTTCTTGCCCGCTTCGCCTTCTTTAGCCAATCTCTCAAGCGGAGGGATGGCAATGGTCAAAAGCTGGACAACAATGGATGCCGTGATATAAGGGGAAACAGAAAGTGCAAACAGGGTTGCCTTTCCGAACGCATCACCCGACATGATATTCAAGTAGGTGAACGCGGCATTCGCACCCGCCTGGCTGAAACTGTCCGCAAAAGCGGAGCTTACCCACGGCACGGGAATGCATGCACCAAGACGGTAGAGAATGATCGCAAGAATCGTAAACAGGAGTTTCTTACGAAGGTCGGGGATCTTCCAAGCATTTTTGAACGTCTGAAACATCCTTTATCCCTCCTCTGCCTGTCCACCTGCCGCTATAATCTTTTCCTTAGCAGTTGCTGAAAAGACTGCCGCTTTAACAGTTAATTTTTTGGTGAGTTCGCCGCCACCGAGCACTTTGAGACCATCCGGAGCTGCCTTGCTGATAACGCCCGAGCTGACCAGCAGATCGAGATCCACAACAGTGCCGTCAACAAACTGTTCCAGTCTGTCCAGATTGATCACATTGTACTTCTTGGAGAAGCGATTGTTAAAGCCTCTCTTGGGAAGCTTTCTGTACAAAGGAAGCTGACCGCCTTCAAATCCGAGACGAACACCACCGCCCGAACGTGCGTTTTGTCCTTTATGTCCTTTGCCGGCAGTCTTGCCGTTTCCGGAGCCGGGACCTCTTCCCTTTCTGTAGTTCTTTTTTACAGAACCCTCGGCAGGTGCGAGATTAGTGAGATTTTTAATTTCCATTTCACGCGACCTCCTTGTCATTCATTTACATCTTCCACAGCCACAAGATGGCTGAGGACTCTGATCTTGCCCGCGAGCACTGCATCATCGACAAGGGGAGCGGTTTTATCACCGATCTTCTTGAGTCCGAGAGATGCTGCGGTTGCTTTTTGATTGGGCTTGGAAGCGATCAGGCTTTTCTTCAGTGTTACTACTTTTTTCATCTGTCGCTACCTCCCTTATTTCAAAACCTTTTCGACGGGAATGTCACGAATCTGTGCGACCTCTTCTGCAGTGCGCAGTGCCTTCAAGCCTTCCATGGTTGCCTTAACAACGTTGGTCGGGTTGTTGGAACGCAAGCACTTTGCACGGATATTCTTGATACCCGCAAGCTGCAGCACCATTCTGACCTTACCGCCTGCGATGATACCGGTACCTTGTGCGGCGGGCTTAAGCAGCACCTTGCCGGCACCAAATACACCGATAACCTCGTGCGGAATGGTGGTATCCTTCAGCGATACCTCAATCATATTTTTCTTTGCATCTTCAATGCCTTTGCGAATTGCTTCCAACACTTCGGATGCTTTGCCAAGTCCTACGCCCACGTGACCGTTGTAGTCGCCAACAACCATGATAGCTGCAAAGCGGGCAACACGACCACCCTTGACGGTCTTGGAAACACGGTTCAGCGCAACCAGCTGTTCTGTCAGCTCAAGTTCGCCGGGATTAAATTTCTGTGCCATTTCTGGTATTCCTCCTGAATTTTGTTCTTTGCAGAACAGTGTACAAACCGGACTCAGAACTTCAGGCCGCCCTCGCGAGCGCCTTCAGCCAGTTCCGATACACGTCCGTGATAGAGATAACCGGCTCTGTCGAATACGACTTCGGAAATCCCCATGGCAACTGCCTTTTCGGCAAGTGCCTTTCCAACCTTTTTTGCAGCCTCTTTGTTGCCGCCGTTACCTTCAAAGCCGTTGCCGTAGGTAGAAGCGGAAGCGAGGGTTACGCCTTTTTCATCGTCAATGATCTGGGCACTGATGTTTGCGTTGGAACGGTAAACGACCAAGCGCGGGCATGCAGCGGTGCCGCTGATCTTGCCTCTGACTCTTTTGTGTCTCTTCAGACGAGCCAGGTTCTTATTCTTTTTCGAAACCATACTATTCCACTCCTTTCAATTATTTGGTAGATTTCTTGATAGCCTTGCGGCGGACAGTTTCGTCGATATAACGAACGCCCTTTCCGTGGTAGGGCTCCGGTGCCTTCTGTGCGCGGAGAACTGCGGCTGCCTGACCGACTGCCTGCTTGTCAATACCCTTGACAACAACAATCAGACCTGCGTTGATCTTTTCCTTGACCATCTGGTCGATGCCTTCCTTTTTGATGGTTGCATCGTCCGGAACCTCGTAGGTTACCTGATCGGTATCGCGGAAAATATACTTTTTCTGGGGCTGACCGTTGGGCGTCAGAGAATAGCCGAGGAAGAGTTGCAGATCTTTACCCTGCTTTACTGCCTTATAACCGACACCGACAATCATCAGAATCTTTTTGTATCCTTCGGTGACGCCGATAATCATGTTATGAATCAGAACGCGGGTCAGACCATGCATACTGTGTGCGCGGCTGTTCAACTTTCTGGCATTTTTGCCGGTTGCTTCCTTGCAGGTTACATGAACCTGACCGTCTTCCACCACAATATTGACACAATTCTCGAACTTCTTTTCCAGGGTGCCGAGCTTACCCTTTACGGTAACGACATTATCCTCGGTGACCGTTACGGTAACACCGGCAGGAATAGCGACAGGTAATTTTCCAATTCTTGACATGTTACTACCTCCCGCTCATTACCATACAAACGCGATGACTTCGCCGCCAACCTTGTTGGCACGAGCCTTCTTGTCTGTCATGATTCCTTTGGACGTGGAAACAATTGCGATTCCCAGACCGTTCATAACCTTGGGCATCTTCTCATAGCTTGCGTAAATACGCAGACCGGGTTTGGAAACGCGGCGCAAGCCGTGAATCACCTTCTGCTTATTGGCAAGGTATTTGAGCGTGATGCGGATGGTTCCCTGCTTACCGTCATCGATTACGGTATAGCTCTTGACATAGCCTTCCTCGACAAGAATGTCGGCGATGGCTTTCTTCATGTTGGATGCCGGAATGTCCACGGTCGCATGCTTTGCATTGCTTGCATTGCGAATTCTTGTGAGCATATCGGCAATCACATCTGACATTTGCATGATTCTTTCCTCCTATGCAAGTATTCTTTCTTGCTGCCGCAAAATGCGGCGGCATACCGGCGGTTAAGCATGAGTGCTTCCTTCCGGCAGTTGGGGGTCAAACATTTATCTTGCGGTAATTGTTTGTGATTTTTGGGGCAGGCGTCCCGGTAAAAAATTACCAGGAAGCCTTCTTGACGCCGGGGATTTCTCCCTTGTACGCCAAATTACGGAAGCAGATACGGCAGATACCGTACTTACGCAGATAAGCGTGAGGACGACCGCAGATCTTGCATCTGTTGTAGCGACGGGTGCTGAATTTCGGCTCCGCCTGCTGCTTGAGAATCATTGATTTCTTTGCCATTTCTGTTTCCTCCGATTACTGTTTTGCGTAGGGAGCGCCCATCAAGCGGAGCAGCTCTCTTGCTTCATCATCCGTCTGTGCCGTGGTCACGAAGCAGATGTCCATACCGCGAATCTTTTCGACCTTATCAAAGTCGATTTCCGGGAAAATCAACTGCTCCTTGAGACCGAGGGAATAGTTTCCTCTGCCATCGAATGCATTGGGGTTAATTCCCTTGAAGTCGCGAACGCGAGGCAATGCGAAATTGAAGAGCTTATCAACAAATTCGTACATTCTCTCACCGCGCAAGGTTACCTTTGCACCAATCTTCATGCCCTCACGGAGTTTGAAGTTCGCAACCGACTTTCTTGCCGTGGTGGGGACTGCCTTCTGACCGGAAATCAGTGCCAAATCACGCATGATGGCGTCGATTACCTTGGAATTTTCCTTGGCATCGCCGGCACCGATGTTGATGACGACTTTATCCAGCTTCGGGATTTGCATGGGGCTCTTGTATGCGAATTTTTGATTGAGTGCAGGCGCAATCTCAGCCTTATACATATCTCTTAATCTTGCCATGATTTACACCCTCCTCAGTCAAATTTGTGTCCGCACGGCTTGCCGTCTTTTTTACCGGAGCAAACGCGGATCTTCTTGCCGTCCTTGTCCTCAACATGAGTACGGACGCCTTTTTTGCAGTCGGGGCAATACAATGCCACCTTGGATGCATAAATTGCACCTTCGGCGTCGACGATACCGCCGGTTTCGCCTTCTCTGCGAGGTTTAACATGCTTGTGAATAATGTGGACACCCTTTACGATTACTTTGCCTTCCTTGCGGGAGGTTGCAATCACTTCGCCCTTCATGCCGACATCGTCACCGGACAGAACGATAACGGTATCGCCTGTTTTAATATGCATTTTATTCATGTCAGCGACACCTCCTGTTAAATAACTTCCGGTGCCAAGGACAGGATCTTGAGGAATCCTTCTTGCTTAGCATCACGAAGCTCTCTTGCGATCGGCCCGAATACACGGGTGCCCTTCGGGGTCTTATCTTCTTTGATAATGACGGCTGCATTTTCGTCAAACTTAATGTAGGAACCGTCGGCACGCTTTGCGCCGTGCACGGAACGTACAACTACTGCTTTAACGACTTCGCCTTTTTTTACAACGCCGCCCGGAGCAGCTTTCTTAACTGCGCAGACGATGATGTCACCGATATTTGCGTATCTGCGGCCGGTTCCGCCCAGTACGCGGATGCACATCAATTGCTTGGCACCCGTATTGTCGGCAACATTTAATAATGTTTGCTGTTGAATCATTTCTTCCTCCTACTGTTTCAATACGCAACGACGTATTTACTATTCGAAAAAATTATTTTGCTTTTTCGATGATCTCGACAACGCGCCATCTCTTGGTCTTGGACAACGGTCTGGTCTCCATGATTTTGACCTTATCGCCAATGCCGCAGGACATCTCGTCGTGGGCATGAACCTTCAGGGTGCGCTTGATGATTTTACCGTAAATCGGGTGCTTGACGTTATCCTCAATTGCAACCACAACGGTTTTTTCCATCTTATCGCTGACAACCATGCCAACTCTTGTTTTTCTGAGTGCTCTTTCTTCTGTCATGACTGTCTCCCTCCTTAATCAGCGTTCTTCTCGCGAAGAACGGTCATTACGCGTGCGATATCATGCTTAACCTCACCGATTTTGTGGGGGTTATCAAGCTGATTGATTGCATGCTGGAAACGAAGGTTAAACAGCTCGGTTTTGAGTTCCTTCAGCTTTGCATTCAGTTCTTCAACCGACAGGCTTTTCAGTTCTTTTGCTTTCATGTCTGCTTATCCCTCCTGTTCCTCTTCTTTGTAAATGAATTTTGTCTTAATGGGGAGCTTATGACCTGCAAGACGCATTGCTTCTCTTGCGACCTCAAGGTCAACGCCATCCATTTCAAACATAATTCTGCCCGGCTTCACAACCGCAACCCAATACTCGGGAGAACCTTTACCGGAACCCATACGGGTATCGGCAGGCTTCTCTGTAATCGGCTTGTCGGGGAAGATCTTTGTCCAGACCTGACCGCCACGCTTGGTGTAACGGGTCATAGCGATACGTGCCGCCTCAATCTGGTTGCTGGTGATCCATGCCGGCTCCAGCGCAACGATTCCGTACTTTCCGTTGGTCAGTTCATTGCCGCGGGTTGCTTTACCCTTCATGCGACCGCGCTGTACGCGACGGAATTTAACTCTTTTAGGCATTAACATGATTATTTTGCGCCTCCTTCTTTGGGAGTTCTGTCGGCTCTCGGCGGTCTGCCGTCATTGTTGCGAGGACCTGCCGAACGACGGTTGTCGCCGTAAGGCTTGCGGTCGCCGCCCTGGCGCGCACCGTCTCTGCGCTGACCATCTCTGCCCCGTCCGTTGCGGCGGTCGCCATCTCTGCGCTGACCGTCTCTGGGCGGACGACGATTGTCACGCGGTCTGTTGACCTCGTTGAGCACTTCGCCCTTGTAGATCCAAACTTTTACGCCGATCTTACCGTAGGTGGTATTTGCTTCCCAGAAGCCATACTCAATGTCCGCACGCAATGTCTGCAGCGGAATGGTACCCTCATGGTAATGCTCCACTCTTGCAATTTCCGCGCCGCCCAAACGACCGCTGCAGGAGACCTTGATTCCTCTTGCACCCAAACGCATGGTGTTACGGATTGCCATTTTCATGGCACGGCGGAAGGAAATACGCTTTTCCAACTGACTGCAAATATTCTCGGCAACCAGCTGTGCGTTCAAATCGGGCTGACGGATTTCGTCCACATTCAATGCGACAGGCATACCGACCATTTTCTCAAGGTTTGCCTTGAGCTTGTCGATTTCACTGCCGCCGTGACCGATTACCATACCCGGCTTTGCGCAGTGTACGAATACACGCATTCTGCGGCTGTCACGCTCGATTTCGATTTTTGGAACACCTGCTGCTTGCAGGGTATCCTTCAGGTACTTTCTTACCTTGTAGTCGGATACAAGAGTGTCGCCAAACACTTCGTCCTTGACGAACCATCTTGAATCCCAGTTCTTGATCACGCCTACACGCAGGCCGTGAGGATTAACTTTCTGACCCATTGACTCTTGCCTCCCTTTCTCAGTCCATTTCCTTAACAACCATGGTCACATGACTGGTTCTCTTCAGAATTCTGTCCGCGCTTCCCTTCGCTCTGGGCATAATGCGCTTGAGCGTCGGTCCGGGGCAAACAAAGCATTCCGCAACATACAGGTTGGAACCGTCCATGTGGTGATTGTTTTCGGCATTGGCAATCGCGCTTTCCAGCAGCTTGATCAGATATGCGCTTGCAGCCTTCGGTGTGTTTCTGAGAATACCGAGTGCCGTAGCCGTATCCTTGCCTCTGATCAGATCCAGAACGATCTGGACCTTACGCGGGGAAATTCTTGCGTATTTCAGATACGCTTTTGCAACTTTAACTTCTTCAGCCATTTTGAATCAAACCTCCCCTTGCTTATTTATCCGTATTGGATGTTTTAGATCCGGAGTGCCCTTTGAACGTACGTGTGGGGGCAAACTCTCCGAGCTTGTGTCCGACCATATCCTCGACAACATATACCGGGACATGCTTTCTGCCGTCATGAACCGCGATGGTGTGACCGACAAAATCCGGGAATATCGTGGAAGCTCTGGACCATGTTTTGATAACTTTCTTTTCGCCTTTTTCATTCATCTCGCAAATGCGCTTATACAGCTTCTCTTCGACAAAAGGCGCTTTCTTTAAGCTTCTGCTCATTTGTATTCCCTCCTTTATTTAGCGTTTCTGCGCTTGATAATAAACTTATCGGTACGCGCTTTCTTGTTACGGGTCTTGTAACCGAGAGCGGGCTTACCCCAAGGAGTAACCGGATTCGGATGACCGATCGGAGACTTACCTTCACCACCACCGTGCGGGTGATCGCAGGGGTTCATAACAGAACCGCGAACGGTCGGGCGGATGCCCTTGTGTCTGGTCTTACCTGCTTTACCAACCTTAACCGTGTCATGATCGGTGTTACCGACCTGTCCGATGGTTGCTTTGCAGTCCAGACGAACCATGCGTACTTCGCCGGAGGGAAGACGAACCTGTGCGGTGCCGTTTTCCTTCGCAATCAGCTGTGCAAATACGCCCGCAGAACGAACAAGCTGTGCGCCCTTGCCGGGATACAGTTCAATACCGTTGATCATGGTACCGACAGGGATATTGGCAAGCGGCAGGGTGTTACCCGGCTTGATATCCGCATCAGCGCCCGCGTAAACGGTGTCGCCAACCTTCAGCGTATCGGGAGCGATGATATAGCTCTTCTTGCCTTCCGCATTTTCAAGCAGTGCAAGATATGCCGTTCTGTTAGGATCGTATTCAATCGCAACAACCTTGTTTGCACTCGTATCGTTTCTCTTGAAATCTACGATACGGTACTTAACCTTGTTGCCGCCGCCGCGATGACGGACGGTGATTTTACCGTAACTGTTTCTGCCTGCATGCTTTTTCTTAATCTCAATCAAACTCTTTTCGGGAGTGTCCTTTGTGATTACGAGCTTGTAAGCAGGGACTGACATGTGTCTTCTCGCGGGTGTCGTCGGTTTATACTTCTTAATAGCCATTGTTTCGACCTCCTCTGCTCATTAGTTCAAACCTTCGAAGAATTCGATGGTCTTGGAGTCAGCCGTGAGGGTAACGATGGCTTTCTTCCATGCGCTGGTATAGCCTGCATGGTAACCGAGTCTCTTGGGCTTTCTCTTCATATTGATCGTATTGACGCTTTTAACCTTGGTGCCCTTGAACATTGCTTCTACGGCTGCGGCAATTTCCGCCTTTGTCGCAGATTCGCTGACGCGAAATACATATTTCTTATCGGCGACCATGTCCATAGCTGCTTCGGTAATCACGGGTTTACGAATGATGTCTTCCAGCATTTTCATTTCGCATATACCTCCTCAAGCATCTTTACGGCATCAGCAGCGATTACAAGCGTCTTTGCCTTCAAAACGCCGTAAACATTGAGCATGGGACGAATGCTTCCGTCTTCTGCTTTTGTTACATCGGCAGTCTCAACCTTCGGCAGGTTGGAACAGCTCTTGATCGCGTAATCATTCTTCTCACTCAGCACAACCAGTGCACTGCCTTCGCATTCCAGTGCCTTCAGCATGTCCGCCATGGTCTTGGTCTTGTATTCGGTCGCGGTGATCTGATCAACCACAACCAACTTGCCTTCGGCGACCTTGGAGGAGAGTGCGGAGATGAGAGCAGCTCTCTTTGCTTTTTTGTTCATAAGAGTAGTGTACTTTCTGGGCTTCGGTCCGAGAGCAACACCACCGTGTGTCCACTGCGGAGAACGCGTGGAGCCCTGACGTGCACGTCCGGTTCCCTTTTGTCTCCAGGGCTTTCTGCCGCCGCCCGATACTTCGGTGCGGGTCAGCGTGGACTGGGTACCCTGTCTCTGATTGTTCAGATAGGCTCTGACCGCAGAGTGGAGGAGCACGCCGTTTACTTCTGCACCGAATACAGCCTCGGATAATTCCATTGTACCGACTTCGTTGCCTGCCATGTTAAATACTTTTACGCTCGGCATTGTTTATTTCCTCCTTCCGCATTATGCTTTGACCGAATCGCGGATGAACACGATGCCGTCCTTGGCACCGGGAATGGCACCCTTGATAGCAATCAGATTGTGATCCGGATCGATCTTTACAACTTTAAGATTGAGAACGGTGACCTGTTCGTTACCGTACTGACCCGCCATGTGCTTGTTCTTAAACACTCTGGACGGATCCGAGTTTGCACCCATGGAACCGACTTCGCGGTGAATGGGGCCAACACCGTGGGTTGCACACAGGGTGTGCTGATTCCATCTCTTGATAACGCCCGTGTAGCCGCGGCCCTTTGTCGTACCTGTTACATCGACCTTTTCGCCTGCGGCGAAGGTTTCGACTCTGACAAAGTCACCTACGTTGTACGCGGAGCAGTCGGAGAGGCGGAATTCCTTGAGGTGCTTTTTGTAATCGCCCTCGGTAATACCTGCTTTTTCGAAGTGTCCGATTTCGGGTTTGGTCAAGTGCTTTTTCTTGACGCTCTTGAAACCAAGCTGGATCGCTTCGTAACCGTCATGCTCAACGGTTTTCTTCTGTGCAACGACGCACGGACCTGCTTCGATCAAGGTTACGGGAATTACATTTCCCACTTCATCGAAAACCTGCGTCATACCGACTTTTCTGCCGATAATGCCTTTTTTCATGTTTGTTTCCTCCTGTAAATTATTGGTTGGCGGTCGTATGCATACCGTCAACATGACTTACAAAGTTGCCGAACCGATCGCTTGCGCGCTCCTCGGCTGTTGTCTTTGCTTCAGACTTGATATCGCGGTGCCTGATATTTAAATTTTAACCTCAATTTCAACGCCTGCGGGAAGTTCGATATTCATCAGTGCATCCACAACCTTCTGGGACGGTTTGATAATATCGATGAGTCTCTTGTGTGTGCGCTGTTCAAACTGCTCACGGCTATCCTTGTACTTGTGCACGGCACGGAGAATCGTAATGATCTCCTTGTCGGTCGGAAGCGGAATAGGACCGGAAACCTGACAACCGTTGGTCTTTGCAACATTGACGATTTTTTCTGCCGCCGCATCGATCAAGGTGTGGTCGTAACTTCTCAGACGCACTCTGATTTTCTCATTGACTGCCATTTGGTTTGCCTCCTTTCAGTATTTCGATTCGGTCTCACCGTTCTTGCCCTCTTTGTTTTCGCTGCTTATCCGCAATAGCGTGCGCGCAGCGACAATAAATTAAGGAAAGAACAAATCAGAGCCGAACCGATCGGTTCGGGGGCGTATCATGTAACACCGTTCCGTGTGTTTCCTGCCAATCCCATAAAAAAACGGACATTGCCAACATCAGCATCTGTCAACAATCATCCATCTAAAAGGAACTGAGAGAAACCACGGAGTAACACTATGCCGCATGTTGCCTCGTGTCGGTATACATGGAATACATTCGCCCGATTGTTCGGACATACTCCACGAAAATTCCCTGCCGGAGCGTCCCCCGACAGCAACCTCTCGTTTCATCGCATATCAAGCCCTTCTATTATAGCAAAGAAAGGCAAAAAATGCAATAGGTATCTTGATTTTTTGCGTGATGAATTTTTACTATATTTTTGTGTTGTTTTTGTGCATAATAAACAAAATGAAAAAACTTTCTCTTTGGATACAAACTGTTAATAATTAGGTGTTATACTTTAGATGGTATTTTATACTCAAAAATAATATGGAGAGCCGTTTTTCGGCATAAAAGATTTATGAACATGCAAAAAACAGTGAAACGCATGTCGATGCTGTATTGGGTTGTCTCGATTGCAGCCTTGATCGGCACTGTGCTGATTTCTCTTTCTTTCCTATTTTATTATGACTCCTCTGTTGAATATTTTAATCACGCCCCCTTAACCGCGTGCATTTTACCGCTTTGTTTTTTAACGGTTATTTTTTTGACCGTCTTTTCCGTTTTAGTCGGAAAAGTTGACAAAAGCCTACTTTCTGTCGAACCGCATTTCCATCATGCCGCATGGATTCCCGCAGCGGGACTTGTACTGTTTGCCTGTTATCGCATCTTGCTCTTTTTCGGCGGAACAAGCGGTCTGTTTCCCACCCTTTTGATTCTCTTTTCTCTTCTTTCCTGCATCTACTTTTGCATGGTTGGATTCCGTTTTTGCCCGCACGGCGACAAACGCGCGCTCGCAGGCTTTGCTCCCACTTTTTTCTGCGCGCTTTTGATTGCCTACGTATACTTTGACATGACTGTGGCAATGAACAACCCGCAAAAGCTTTTGTTGCAGTTCGGATTTGCTTCTCTGATGCTTTACTGCACAAGCGAACTGCGATTTGTTCTTTGCAAACCCGCGCCGCGTCTTTATCTTGGGTTCGGTTCGCTTGCTCTGTTTTTCGGCGCCGTCGGTTTTATCGGTTGTTTTGTTGCATATCTCTGCGGTGCATCCGCAAATACAGATTATTTTTCTCTCGCTCTGCTTGGTTTGTTTTTCCTGTGCTATGTTGCCCTGCGCCTCTTTTCTTACGTGCGCGCGCTCCACGCGCCGATCTGTAATACGCAGTCTCCCTTTGCAGAGATGTCCGTAGCCACCGATTGCGAGGAAAACGCCGACATCGATACCGATGCAAATAACATATCAACAACCGAACAACAAGACATCGAACAGATTGACCGAGAGGAGGAACAGTTATGAGCGCCAATGTTCGCATTCAATGGCTACACAAAATGATTGCGGAATTTTCCTATCCCAATGCGATGCGTTTATCCGAACGCTTCAATATTTCGCATCGTCAAGCGCAACGCGATGTCGATTATCTGCGCAAAACGCTGGGCGCTCCGCTCGCATACAGCGCCGCACATAAAGGCTTTTATTATACGACCGATTTTTCTCTGCCCGTGATTTTAACCTCTGACCATGACGAGGACTTCATGGGGGTCGTATCTTCTATTTTCGATGATAAGCAAACCCACGCGGATACCGCCATTGTACAGACACAAATTCCTTTTAATGCAACGCTTGAAATCCGCGATAAATTGGCAGCTATTGAGCTTCGCTCCTTTATTTTGTCCAAGGAAAGCCGAAACCGTTATCTGTGTGAATTTCAAAATGTGGAACGCTTTTTGAGCGCAATCATGTCACTGGAAGCGGATGTTCGCATCGTTTCTCCCTATTGGATGCGCGAACGGTTGATTCGCATGGCAAAACGTGTGTTGCTGAACAACGCCGAAGAATCGGAGGAATCGTATGATTCGGGCAAAAAAGCCTAATCTGCCTCTTGACATCCTCTTCTCTCTGTGTTATAATTA